>CAZTLU010000014.1:0-30976 GCA_964614605.1 uncultured Eubacteriales bacterium | reverse complement strand
AAGGTCGGATTTTTTAATGCGAAATTCGTAATTCGAAATTCTAAATTGCCTTCCCCTTGAGGGGAGGGCGTCACGAAGTGACGGATGAGGTGAAAAAATTGTTTAATATCTTTTTACGGTTGTATATTTAACCTACACCTCATCAGTCTCGCATACGCTCGCCAGCTTCTCCTCAAGGAGAAGCCTTTTCGCTCCGATTTGGTGCGAGCGTAAGGCCGGGGTCTTGCTCCCACCGAAAACATAGTACTCTTCAGTTCTGTATTCAACACTATGAGTTGATTTTGTGATATTATCTTTTCGGGAGATGATAATATGTCAAATACAATCGCACAGCTTTATAGAGGACAACTTGAACCTAAAAATGTTTTGGGTAATGGTAATATTGAAATGAGAAGAATAGAAATATTGATTGAAAAGAATTTTCATAGGCTTAAAGAAAATCGAAATGAAGAAACAAAGGTAATTTTAGAAAAATACAGCGAGTGCATAGATGAATACCTTGTTTTATTAAGTGAGCAGGCTTTTTGTGACGGATTTTGTTTAGGAGTGAGAATTATGTCAGAGTCAGTTGGCGGTGCAGAGAGGATATTGTAATATATTTTAAAATAATTGTTGACAAACGCATAAAATGTGTTATAATAAACGAGCAAAATAAAGCAGAGCAGTAAATTTTGTTCTCACCTTTCGGTAAACGAGCCGTCTGGTCAATACATTTTCTATTTATTAGTTTGTATTGTGGTGGACAGAATTTTTCTGTCCACTTTTTTAATTTCGCCGACACAGTCGGTTTCAAGAGGTGTTTATTTATCAGTACCAAAGAATTGCAAATCAATGAAGAAATTCGCGACAAGGAAGTCAGAGTTATTACTGACGATGGCGAGCAGCTTGGCATTATGTCTGCTAAAGATGCTCTTAAACACGCCGAAAAGCGTAGCCTTGACCTTGTAAAGATTGCCCCCAATGCGCAACCACCCGTATGTAAAATTATGGACTACGGCAAATATCGCTTTGACAAGGCAAAGAAAGAAAAAGAAGCAAAGAAAAATCAGAAGGTTGTTGAAACTAAAGAAATCCGCCTTTCTGTCAACATTGATACCCATGACTTTGATACAAAGGTAAATCACGCACTTAAGTTCTTGAAATCCGGTAACAAGGTAAAGGTTTCAATCCGCTTCAGAGGTCGTGAAATGGCTCACGCACATCTTGGTAACGGAATTATGGAGCGTTTTGCAGTTGCAGTTGAGGAATTGGCAGTAGTTGACAAGCCCGCAAAGCTTGAGGGTCGTCAGATGCTTATGTTCCTTTCACCAAAGTCAGCGAAATAAGATAAGGATATTATATTAGGAGGATATTATTATGCCGAAAATCAAAACACACAGCGGAGCAAAGAAAAGATTTAAGCTTTCAAAGAATGGCAAGCCCATCAGAGCTCATGCTAACAAGTCACACATCTTGACAAAGAAGAGCACAAAGAGAAAAAGAGGCCTTCGCAAGACAGCTGTTGCTGATAAGACAAATACAGCACAGATTAAGCGCCTTATTCCTTATAAATAATCGTAAATGTATCTATTCAATCGGAGGTAAAGAGAAATGGCACGTGTTAAAGGTGCGATGATGACTCGCAAAAGAAGAAATAAAGTATTAAAGCTCGCAAAGGGCTACTATGGCTCAAAGAGCAAGCTTTTCAGAACTGCTAAGCAGGCTGTTATGAAGAGCGGCAACTATGCTTACATCGGCAGAAAGCAGAAGAAGAGAGATTTCAGAAAGCTCTGGATTACAAGAATTTCAGCAGCTTGCAAGGCAAACGGTATGAATTATTCAACATTCATCAACGGTCTTAAGAAGGCTGGTATTGACCTTAACAGAAAGATGCTTTCAGAGATTGCTATTGCTGACGCAGCAGCATTCACAGCTCTTACAGAAAAGGCAAAAGAAGCTCTTAAATAATTAACTAACCACGCCGAGAAATTCTCTCGCGCGTGGTTTTCCATTTTTAAAATTATGTCAGATTTTGTTATAACCGCAAAAAACAACCCGAAAATTAAAGATGTAAAGGCATTGCTGACCTCGTCAAAAGAGCGTAAAAGTCAAGGACTTTTTGTGCTTGAGGGTGTGCGACTTTGCTTTGATGCCGCAAAGAGCGGATGCGAAATTGTGTCGGTTTTCTGCACAGAAAACTGTGCTGAAAAGTATGCTCAAGAGATAAACGGACTGCGTGAAAATTGTGAAAATTTTTACACGGTCAGTGTTGATGTGCTCAAAAGCATAAGTGACACAGTAACTCCGCAAGGTGTTGTGTGCACGGTGAAAATGCGTGAAAACGGATTTGAGTATGAGCAAGGAAAAAGATATATTGCTCTTGATACAATTCAGAATCCCGATAATTTAGGCGCAATTTCCCGTACTGCCGAGGCATTGGGAATTGACGGGCTTGTGATTTTCGGCGGTTGCGATATTTACAATCCCAAGGCGCAAAGAGCATCAATGGGGTCACTTCTGCGACTTCCCGTGAAGCTTACGGATAGCCTTGAAAATGAACTTGAAATCTGCGAAAAAAAGGGAATTCTGACCTATGCTACCGTGCCCGACAGAACGGCTAAAAGCATTACCGAAGTGGATTTTTCAGCTGGAGCAATGTGCGTAATCGGTAACGAGGGCAACGGGGTTTCAAAGGAAATTATTGAAAAATGCAGTAAGCAGATTACCGCTAAAATGGCGGGCAGAGCAGAATCTCTCAATGCGGCGGCGGCAGCGTCAATAGTGATGTGGGAATTGGTAAAATGAACTACGATTTATATTGGGTATGGCTTGCCTGCGGATTAGGTCCCGCGGCGTCGTGCCTTGATTTAGTTTCATATTATGAGTGGAATCCTTATGAGATTTACGGCTCAACACTTAAAGAGCTTTTTCAGCTCAATGTGGTGGGTCGGCGTCAGCTTGAAAGGCTTAAAAGCTTTCCCATCGAAAAGGCGGAAGAGATTTTAAGTGTTTCAAGAGAAAAGGGCTGGAAAATTCTCACTCCGTCAAGTAAGGATTATCCTCAAAAGCTGATTTCTTTGCAGGATTTACCGCTGGCTTTGTATGTTGACGGTGACGAAACCTGTTTTAACAGCGAGCTTTCAGTGTCCGTCGTGGGCGCAAGAAAAGCTTCGGACTACGGCAGAGCAGTAGCCCGCGCACTTTCTTCGGCAATGGCAAGCATTGGCTTTACTGTTGTTTCGGGCGGTGCGTTGGGAATTGACAGCGAGGCTCACCGCGGAGCCCTTGAAGAAAACGGCAAAACAATTTGTGTATTAGGTTGTGGCTTGGGTACAAATTATCTTATGGAAAACGAGCCTTTGCGCCGCGAAATCGCACAAAACGGTGCGGTCGTAACGGAATATCCGCCCTTTACACCTGCAAGCAAGATTTCGTTTCCTCAACGAAATCGAATTATTTCGGGTCTTACCCTTGGCACAGTCGTCGTTGAGGCAGGCGAGCGAAGCGGTTCGCTTATAACTGCCCGTTTGGCAAGTGAGCAGGGCAGGGATGTTTTTGCGGTGCCCGGTGATTTGGTAAGCTCTTCATTTTTAGGCACAAATAATCTCATAAGAAACGGTGCCCGTGCGGTATTTTCACCAAATGATATTTTAGAGGAATATTGCTATAGGTTTTTTGATAAAATCAATAATGAAAACCGCTTTCCCGATGATGAGATTATCCGCCGTGCGCAGAAGTACCTGACAACCGAGGGGTTCTGCAATGAGGGTAAGGAAAAGCCCAAATCAGCACCAAAGAAAAAGGCTGAAAAGGTAATTCCTCCCGCAGTTAAAAAGAATGCACCCGAATATCTTACAAATGAGGCAAAGGATGTGTACGCTTTAATCGGCACAGAGCCTATGCACGTTGATGAAATTGCATATAAATGCAATCTGAATACAGAAAAAACTCTTTCCGCACTCACTGAGCTTGAAATTTACGGGCTCGCGTTACAAATCAGCGGAAGAAGATATAAAATAAATTAAAAAAGTTAACATTTTAGGATGATGATATATGTCAAAACTTGTGATTGTTGAGTCCCCCTCAAAAGCAAAAAGCATACAGAAATATCTTGGAAAGGACTATAATGTTGTTTCCTCAAAGGGTCATGTGCGTGATTTGCCCGCCGCTAAGCTCAGCGTCGATGTAAAGAACGATTTTGCACCCAAGTATGCAGTTATCAAAGGCAAAGAAAAGCTTGTTAAAGAGCTTAAAGAGCTTGCAGATAAATCTGACGGCGTTATTCTCGCCGCCGACCCTGACCGTGAGGGAGAAGCGATTTCATGGCATCTTGCAACTCTTTTAGAGTTGGATATGAATGAATGCAATCGCGTAAAATTCAACGAAATCAATAAAAACAGCGTTACAAAGGGTATTGAAAAGCCCGAAAAAATAGATTTGGATTTGGTAAACGCACAGCAGGCACGCCGAATTCTCGACAGACTTGTAGGTTACACCTTAAGTCCCTTTATTTCACAGAAAATCCGTCGCGGACTTTCTGCAGGACGAGTTCAGTCAGTAGCAGTGCGACTTGTTGTTGACCGTGAAAACGAAATCCGTGCATTCGTGCCCGAAGAATATTGGACACTTGATGCAAAAATGCTTGCTCCGTCATCAAAAAGAGCATTTACAGCGCAGTTTGCAGGTGACGAAACAGGCAAGGTGAAAATCACAAACAAAGAGCAGAGTGATATGTATCTTGCTCGTCTTGAGGGCGCAGAATACACAGCGGTTTCCGTTAAAAAGGGAATCCGCCGCCGTCAGCCCGCACCGCCCTTTACAACCTCAACAATGCAGCAGGAGGCTTCTCGCAAGCTTAATTTCCAAGCTCGCAGAACTATGAAGGTTGCACAGGAATTGTACGAGGGTGTTGAAATTCAAGGCGTCGGCTCTGTGGGTCTTATTACCTATATGAGAACTGACTCTCTTCGTATTTCCGAAGAGGCAAGAGCCGCAGGTAATGAGTATATCAGAAATACTTTCGGTGCAGAGTATCTTCCCGAAAAGCCTCGCTATTACAAGACTCGTGCAAATGCACAAGACGGTCACGAGGCAATCCGCCCCACAATGATGGATTTGACTCCCGAAAGAGTAAAATCAAGCTTAACTGCCGAGCAGTATAAGTTATATAATCTTATTTGGAAACGCTTTATGGCTTCTCTTATGGCAAATTGCGTTCAGGATACCGTAAAAGCAGAAATTCAGGGCGCAAATGAAGCCGACAAAGCACAGGGTAAGTTTATCACATTCGCTGCAAGCGGATATTCAGTTCGCTTTGACGGTTACACACGCCTTTATGAAAGCGGAACTGACGAGGATGAAGAGGAAGAGGGCAAGCTCCCCAAGATAAACGAGGGCGATGCTATCAAGATGAAAGAGCTTGCAGGTAATCAGCACTTCACACAGCCACCGGCACGCTACACAGAAGCATCACTTATCAAAGCACTTGAAGAAACAGGCGTTGGCCGCCCCTCAACTTATGCTTCAATTATTTCAACAATCACACAGAGAGAATATGTAATCCGTGAGCAGAAGCAGTTGAAATCAACAGAGCTTGGTGAGGCTATTACAAAGCTTCTTAAAGATAAATTCCCGAAAATTGTTAATGTAAAATTTACCGCAGGTATGGAATCACAGCTTGACGAGGTAGAAAGCGGTGAAACAGATTACATTAAAATGCTTCACGAATTCTATGACGATTTCATTGCTACTGTTGACAAAGCAAAGGCAGAAATGCAGGGTCAGAAAATCAAGCTTAAAGAAGACGAAACTGATGTTGTTTGTGACAAATGCGGTCGCAATATGGTTATTAAATCCGGTCGTTTCGGCAAATTCCTTGCTTGTCCGGGATATCCCGATTGTAAGAATACAAAGCCCTTGGTGGTTGAAACAAAGGCAACCTGTCCCGTTTGCGGCGGTAAGGTAATCGAAAAGAAATCCAAAAAAGGTTATGCTTTCTATGGTTGCGGAAATTACCCCGAATGTAATTTTATGACTTGGGATAAGCCCACCGATGACCTTTGCCCGCAGTGCGGAAAGTCACTTTTCAAGCGTAAGGGCGGAATTGTGGCTTGTCTTAACGAGGGCTGCGGCTTTGAGAAAAAGGCAGAGCGTAAGAGAAAGGCTGCGGCGGAATGAGGGCGGCAGTTATAGGCGGCGGTCTTGCAGGTGTTGAGTGTGCAAAGGCACTTTCACGCAACGGCATACAGGTTGATTTATTTGAAATGAAACCCCTTAAAAAATCCCCTGCTCATAAGCTTGATACCCTTGCTGAATTGGTGTGCTCAAATTCCTTAAAGGCAGAAAGACTCAATTCTGCCGCGGGACTTTTGAAGCATGAAATGGCGTATTTGGGTTCAATCTGCGTTGAAACTGCATACGAATGCAAGGTTGAAGCGGGCGGAGCATTAGCGGTTGACCGTCACGAATTCTCAAGAATAATCACCGAAAAAATCAAAGGTGATGAAAATATAAATATTATCGAAAAAGAAGTTACCGAAATTCCCGAGGGTTATGACGGAGTTGTAATCTGCGCAGGCCCCTTGGCAAGTGACGGACTTTCTGAAACTATCCGTAAAATGTGCGGTGACGGGCTCTCGTTTTATGATGCGGCGGCACCAATTGTGAGTGCCGAAAGCATTGATATGGAATGTGCCTTTACGCAATCCCGTTATGACCGCGGTGGCGAGGCAGATTACATCAACTGCCCTATGAATAAAGCAGAGTATGAGGCGTTTTATGAGGCAATTATCAATGCTGAAAGTGCCGATGTTCACTCCTTTGATAAGCGAAAAGATGTTTACGAGGGTTGTATGCCCATTGAGGTTTTGGCTTCTCGCGGCAAGGATACAATGCGTTACGGACCACTCAAGCCCGTGGGACTTACCGACCCTCGCACAGGGCACAGACCGTGGGCAAATCTTCAGCTTCGCAAAGAAAACAAAGACGGAACAATGTATAACCTTGTGGGATTTCAGACAAATCTTAAATTCGGTGAACAAAAGAGAGTTTTCTCAATGTTCCCGGCCCTTAAAAACGCAGAATTTCTGCGTTACGGCGTAATGCACAGAAATACATTTATCGACTCGCCAAGGCTTTTAAACGGCGATTTCAGTATGCGTGAAAATCGGCTTGTATTCTTCGGCGGTCAGATTACGGGCGTTGAGGGTTATATGGAGTCAGCGGCAAGCGGTCTTATGGCGGGGCTTAACCTTGCAAGAAGACTTAAGGGTGAGGAAACTGTAATTCTGCCGCAAGACACGATGATTGGCGCGCTTTCCCGTTATATAAGCGACGAATCCGTTAAGAATTTTCAACCGATGGGTGCGAATTTCGGCGTATTACCGCCACTTGATGAGAAAATCCGTGATAAGCAGGAAAGATATATGCAGTTAGCCCAAAGGGGTATGAACTCTCTTAAACAATTCGCAATAAATAGTAATTTAGGTGTTTAAAATGACTGATTTTGAAAAGAAAATCGGATATGAATTTAAAGACAAGTCATTGCTCAAGCGTGCTTTGACCCATTCCTCTTATGCCAACGAAAAGGGCACGGGGCTTGATAATGAGCGCCTTGAATTTTTAGGTGACTCGGTGCTTGGCTTCATTACTGCCGAATACCTTTTTGACCATTACAAAGACAAGGCAGAGGGTGATTTGACCAAAAAACGTGCCTATGCGGTGTGCGAAAAGACACTTTTCGGCTATGCTGAAAAAATCGGCTTGGGAGATATGATTTTGTTAGGCCGTGGCGAAGAAAGAACAGGGGGCAGACAGCGTCCTTCAGTTGTTTCTGACGCTTTTGAAGCAGTAATTGCCGCGATTTATCTTGACGGCGGAATAGAAAATGCGAAAAAATTTGTTCTGCCCTTTATTGAGATTGCAAGCGAAACAAAGCCCGTTTTCAAAGATTATAAAAGCACTCTTCAAGAGGTTTTGCAACAGAATCCCACAGAAAAATTTGAGTATATTGTTGTGGGTGAAAGCGGTCCCGACCACAATAAAGAATTCATTGTTGAGGTGCATTTAAACAGTAATGTAATCGGCACGGGTAGGGGCAGCAGTAAAAAACGCGCCGAGCAAGAAGCTGCACGCTCGGCATTGGAGTTAATGGGCTTATGAGTCACGCAAATATTGGCATTTTTGTGCCCCACAAGGGGTGCCCGAATGATTGCAGTTTTTGTAATCAGCGTGCAATCAGCGGACAGACCGTTCCTGCCACGGCAGAAGATACAGAAAGTGCGGTTAATACCGCACTTAAATATAATATTGACCCGAAGAATACCGAAATTGCGTTCTTCGGCGGTAGTTTTACGGCGATTGAAAGGGAATATATGCTTTCTCTTTTAACCGCCGCAAAGCATTTTTTGGATACTTACAAATTTGCGGGAATTCGAGTGTCAACCCGCCCCGATTGTATTGATGAAGAGGTGCTCGAAATCCTCAAAAACTACGGTGTAACCGCAATTGAGCTTGGTGCACAGAGCATGTGCGACGAGGTGCTTTTTGCCAATCGCAGAGGGCATACTGCTGAGGATGTCCGCAAGGCGTCAAAGCTTGTTAATGACCACGGCTTTGAATTGGGACTTCAGATGATGACGGGACTTTACAAAAGTAATTTTGCGAAAGACGAATACACCGCTTGCGAAATCATAAAATTAAAGCCCAAAACCGTGAGAATTTATCCTACGGTAGTGCTCAAAAATACTTATTTGGGTTATTTGCAGGAAATCGGAGAATACACCGCGCCGAATGCAGAACAATCTGTTCCGCTTTGTGCCAAGCTTTTGCAGATGTTTGAAAAAAACGACATAAAAGTTATAAAATTAGGCTTACATAGCAGTGAAACGGTTGAGGGGGATATGCTCGGCGGTGCTTATCACCCTGCATTCCGTGAGCTTTGCGAGGGACATATTTTCTATGAAAAAATTCTCGAAAAATTAGATGGTAAGGACAAAAATCAGGCTTATACCGTTTATGTGCCCGAAAAAGCCATTTCTAAAGCAAAAGGACAACAGAAAAGAAACGAAAAAGCATTGAAAAATCAAGGTTTTTATTGTACAATAAAGGGTAGTAAAAATTTAGAAGATTTTCAGATTGAGGTTGTAGAATGATTTTAAAATCAATCACAATGCAGGGCTTCAAATCCTGCCCCGACAAAACAGTACTTCAATTTAATAAGGGAATAACAGGCGTTGTCGGCCCCAACGGTAGCGGTAAGAGTAATATTTCTGACGCGGTGCGTTGGGTTCTCGGCGAGCAGTCCACAAAGAGTCTTCGTGGCTCAAAAATGGAAGATGTTATTTTCAGCGGAACCAAGCTTCGCAAGGCAACGGGCTTTGCGGAGGTTACGCTCTGCCTTGATAACTCCGACCACGCTCTCAATTACGATAAAGACGAGGTAAGCATTACCCGCCGTTTTTACCGTAGCGGTGACAGTGAATACAAGATTAACGGTGAAAATGTAAGACTTCGCGACATTAACGAATTGTTTATGGATACCGGTCTTGGCCGTGACGGTTATTCAATGGTCAGTCAGGGTAAAATTGCCGAGCTTATTTCTTCAAAATCAGGCGAACGCCGTGAAATGTTTGAAGAGGCGGCGGGAATTTCCCATTTCCGTTACAGAAGAAGTGACGCACTTAAAAGACTTAATCAGGCAGAAGAAAATCTTGTTCGTCTGCGTGATATTCTCACAGAGCTTGAAAGCCGTGTGGGACCATTAAAAATCCAGAGTGAAAAGGCACAGAAATTCCTGGTGCTTGCCGAAGAGAGAAAAAATCTTGAAATCGGCATCTGGTTACATAATATTGAAAAAACACAGGAAAAATTAAAAGAGCAAGACAGAAAAATCGACATTGCTTCTGTTCAGTATAAAGATGCACAGCATCAGCTTGAAGAAATTGAGCAGAAGATGAATGATATCATCGAAAAGACCCGCGAAATCAATGTGAAGATTGAAGAAGTTCGTTCTTCAACCTCTCATTTTGAAGAGCAGGCGGCAGAACTTGAAAGTCAGGCAAAGGTTTACGAAAACTCAATTGCCCATAACAACGAGTCGATTGAAAGACTTGAGAAAGACAAGCTTACCGCAAATGCAGACGAAACCGACATTGACGCACAGATTGAAGCGGCAAATCAGCAGAAAGCAGTTGCGGAAAAAGGCTTGGGCGAAGCAAACGAAAAGCTGACCTCTAAAATCAGCGAAATCGAAAAATTGCAGAGCGAAAATAATGAGTTCGCAAGCATTGCCGCAGACCTTTCAAAAGAGATTTCTTTGCTTACTGTGAGCCTTGCGGATAACCGTGTTATCAGCGAAACTGCAAGCACACAGATTGAAGAAATCAGAACAAGAATTACAACAATTGACGAATTACTCGGCAACCGCCGTGATGCTGTTTTAGCCCTTGAAGAAAAGAAAAACAATGCAGAAAATGCACTCAAGGAGTGTTGTGAAAAAATCGACGGCTATAAAAACGCCGTTGAGGGCTATCGCATAAAGGTGCAGTCAAGAACAGAAAAGAGCGAAAAGGTAAAGGCTGAAATCGCCGTTCTTGACAGTGAAATCGACCGCAAAAACGAGCGAATTCGCGTTCTCGATGACCTTGAAAAGAATATGGAGGGTTATCAGGGCTCCGTTCGTAGCGTTATGAAAGAATCAAAGCGCGGGGCACTTCGCGGTGTTCACGGCCCTCTTTCACAGCTCATAACAGTTAAAGATAAATACAGTGTTGCAGTTGAAACCGCACTTGGAATAGCAATTCAGAACATTGTTGTTGACAATGAAACCGATGCAAAGCGTGCTATCTCTTATCTTAAAGAAAATCGCGGTGGCCGTGCAACCTTCTTGCCTCTTACCGCAATCAAGCCCAGAAGCCTTGATGAAAAAGACCTTGACGATTGCTACGGATTTGTAAGTATCGCGTCAAAGCTTGTTTCCTGCGACAGTAAATACCACGATATTATCGAAAATCTTCTCGGCAAAACAGTAATCTGCGACGATATGGATTCTGCCATCACAATGGCAAAGAAATATAAAAACCGCTTTAAAATCGTGACCCTTGACGGCCAGGTAATTAACGCCGGCGGTTCAATGACCGGTGGTAGCAAGGCACAGGGCGTGGGAATGCTTTCTCGCGGTAACGAGATTGACAAGCTTCGCGCATCTGTGAAAGACCTTGAAGATAAGAAAAATTCACTTGCAATTCAAGAGAAAATGCTCGCAGAGGATTTGGCTTCTGCCGTTGCCGACCTTAACGGTATTGAGGGTGATATTCTCTCTGCCAACGAAGAAAAAATTCGTCTTGAGGGCGAATATAAGTTAGCAGTCGAGCAGTTTGACACTTCATCGGGCGGCGTAAAAGAGCTTATTGAAGAAGAAAGAATACTTAATGAGCGAATTGAAAAAATAAATACTGACAGTATTACAGCCCGCGAAACAGTTGAAAAGCTCAACCTTGAAATTGCCGAAAAAGAAAGAAGTCTTGAGGCGGTCAGCGGGGATAGAGAAACTCTTGCAAAGGTTCGTGAAGAGCTTTCAGCGGTTGCAGAAAATATCCGCCTTGAAATTCTCGGATTCCAGAAGGATATTGAGTCTTGCGAGGACAATATTCGCAGACTTAACATTCTCAAAGGCTCACATTCAAACCGTCTTGAAGAATTGGACGCTGAAATCGAGGCGTTCAAGAATAAGAACATCTGGCTTACAAAGGATATTGAAAGTCTTCGTGCGTCTGCCGATGAGCTTCGTAAGCAGTGCGGTGACGCAAAAACTGATGTTGACGATTTATTAAATCAGCGTGCACAGCTTGAAAAAGAGAATACTGACCTTCGTAATCTTGAAAAGGAAAAAGCCTCTGAAAGAGAAAGAGTCAGCGGAGAATTAGCAAGACTTGAAGAACGCAAGGCTTCAATGCTCAATGAGTTTGAGGAGTATAATTCAAAGCTTTACGATGAATATCAATTAACCAGACGCGAGGCAATCGCCCTTGAAATCGTTATTGAAAATATCGGTGAGGCTCGAACTCGACTTTCCGCATTAAAGAATGAAATCCGCGGACTTGGTTCTGTCAATGTTTCGGCTATTGACGAGTACAAGGAAGTTTCTGAACGCTACGAATTTATGTCCGAGCAAATCGGTGATGTTGAAAAATCAAAGGCAGAGCTTATCCGCTTGATTGATGATTTGACAACTAAAATGAGTGTTCAGTTCCGTGAACAGTTCCAGAAAATCAATGTTGCATTCGGTGAAACCTTTGCCGAGCTTTTCGGCGGCGGTAAAGCAGAATTAAATCTTGAGGACGAGATGAATGTTCTTGAATGTGACATTGAAATCAAGGTTCAGCCACCGGGCAAAAATGTTCAGAATATCAACCTGCTTTCAGGCGGTGAAAAGGGACTTTCAGCGATTGCACTTCTTTTTGCAATTCTTAAAGTTACCCCCGCACCTTTCGTAATCTTCGACGAGGTTGAGGCGGCGCTTGACGATGTTAATGTGGTCCGTTACGCCCAGTATGTACGCAGAATGACAAAGAACACACAGTTCATTCTCATTACACACCGTCGCGGTACAATGGAAGAAGCCGATATGCTTTATGGCGTTACAATGCAGGAAGAGGGCGTTTCCAAGATATTGGAGCTCAAAACTGCTGAAATGGCAAGAAAATTGGGCTTGGCATAAAAAATAACGCTCCCTCATTGAGGGAGCTGGCAAATGCGTAGCATTTGACTGAGGGAGTTAATAAAATTTTCGCAAAGCTCCCTCCGTCTGCTGTCGCAGACACCTCCCTCTCGGAGGGAGGGGATATATCTTCTCTATGGAAAGGACATTTACCTATGGGAATTTTCAAAAAAATCAACTTTGGTCTTACAAAGACAAGAAATAAAATGGCGGGGGCTATCGACGATATGCTCGACAGCTTTGACGAGGTAACCGACGACCTTTACACCGAGCTTGAAGAAATTCTCGTTATGGGTGATGTTGGTGTTACAACTGCCGTTGAGATTACAGAAAGACTTCGCGACGAGGTTGCAAAGGGCAAAATAAGAGGCTCCGAGGCAATCCGTCAGCAGATTAAAAAGATTGTTGCCGAAATGCTTTACGGCGGTGAGGATATGGGACTTATTACCGTTCCCTCAATTATCCTTGTAATCGGTGTAAACGGTGTGGGTAAAACCACCACAATCGGTAAAATGGCGGCTATGTATAAGGCACAGGGCAAGAGCGTAATTCTCGGTGCGGCAGATACTTTCCGTGCCGCTGCAATCGACCAGCTTCAAATCTGGGCTGACCGCTCGGGTGTGGACATTATCAAGCACAAAGAGGGCGCAGACCCAGCCGCAGTAGTGTTCGACACAATCAACGCGGCAAAGGCAAGAGATAGCGAAATCATTATTATCGACACCGCAGGCCGTCTTCATAATAAGAAAAATCTTATGGACGAGCTTAATAAGATTTACCGCGTAATCGACCGCGAATTGCCATACTCCGATCGCGAGGTTTTGTTGGTGCTCGATGCCACAACAGGACAGAACGCAGTTAATCAGGCTCGTGAATTCAAGAGCGTTGCTGATATTACAGGTATTGTTCTTACAAAGCTTGACGGTACTGCACGCGGTGGCGTGGTGCTTGCAATCAAGAATGAATTAGGAATTCCCGTTAAATTCATCGGTGTTGGCGAGCAGATTGACGATTTACAGCCCTTTAAGCCCGAAGCCTTTGCAGACGGCTTGTTTGATAAGATAGATTACAAGGAAGAGGAGGATATTCAGCTTGAAACTGTTGAAGAGAGTATCGAAGAACACGAAGAAGTTAATGAAGTTCTTTTACAAGAAGAATACACCGATGAAAACGGTGGAAGCGCTGAAGTCACTCCCGAAGCAGATGGTGACGGATACGAAGAGGAAGAAAAGATAGAATCCGAACCTGAAGAAAAGAAGAAAAAGAGGGGTTTCTTTGGACTTTTTAATCGCAACTCATAATATGAAAAAGCAAGCGGAATTACAGAGAATTCTCGCTCCGCTTGGAATAAATGTACTTACTGCCGATATGGCGGGCGTTGACCTTTCAGATGTTGACGAAACCGGCACAACCTTTGAAGAAAACGCATTTTTAAAGGCGGATTCGGGTTGTAAAGAGAGCGGAATGGTCTGTGTTGCAGACGATTCGGGACTTATGGTTGATTATCTTGACGGTGCACCAGGTGTTTACTCCGCACGCTTCGGCGGTGAGCACGGCAACGACGCAAAAAACAATGAAAAGTTGTTAAATCTTATGAAAGATGTTCCCGACGAGGAGCGCACTGCGCGATTTGTAAGCTGTGTTTGTTGTTGCTTCCCCGACGGCAGACATTTCACAGTCGGTGGTACTTGCGAGGGAATTATTGCTCACGAGGTACACGGCAACGGCGGATTTGGTTACGACCCATTGTTTTTAGTAGGTGACAAGACCTTCGGTGAGCTTACCGCAGAAGAAAAAGACAAGGTCAGCCACCGCGGAAACGCATTGAGAAAATTTGTAGAAGAATTACCGAAGTATTTATAAATCAGCAAATTTCGCTCCCTCTTTGAGGGAGCTGGCAAATGTGTAAGCATTTGACTGAGGGAGTAAAATAAAGGCTTTACGAAACTCCCTCCGTCTGCTGACGCAGACACCTCCCTCAAAGAGGGAGGGGAATTAGTTTGATTTTGGAGTTTGTTTATGGACAAAGGCTATTGTGAAAAAAGAGAAGGCAAAGATTGCAGTAAATGCTTTCACAAAAATGAATATTACATCGATGAGCCTCCCTGCAAATATTACATTTACAAATCCAAAGGCTATGAGGGCACACTAAAAGATATAAACGGCATAAAAATGCGAAGGCAATGGTTTTTTACACCGATGGTTATGAGCATAGGTTTTATTATAATGCTTGCAATCGTGTTTTTATTAACATCTCTTCTTGGCAATATTGAATGGTCGCAGGAAGATAAAGAATTTATATCAATACTTTTTACATACATTATATTCCCGTTTGAATTTTTGCTTTTGCTGTTATCGGTAATAAGTATTAAATTATGTGGAAAAACAGTAGCAGTAATAAACGATGACGGAGTTTATACAAATCAGGCGTTTTTAAAATGGGATGACATTTCAGAAGTTGAATTTTCACCTCGCGTTTTGTATAAAAATCGCATTGACGATTGTGCTTATACGAAGATAGTTTCAAAAAAGGGAACATATAAAATCGCGCATATGCCTCTATACTTTTTATTGTTGGTTAAGAAGTATAATTCTGAAATTAAAATAAAGTTCAATAAAAAAATAGTTGTGCTTTATATAATACTTTTTTCAATTTCTTTTATAGTACCATTTTTGTGTTATTTTTTTGAATAATTAGGAGAATTTTTATGACAAGTAAAGAAAGAGCATATTGGAGAGGTCAGGCAAACGGACTTCAGGCATTATTTCAGGTTGGCAAGGGCGGAATTTCAGACGCCCTTATCAAACAGACAGACGACGCACTCAAAGCCCGCGAGCTTATTAAAGTTAAGGTGCTTTTAGAAACAAGCCCCGAAAAACCCAAGGTAATCGCACAGAAGCTTGCAGAGGCAACTAATAGTGAGTGCGTTGGCGTAATCGGTGGAAGTATGATATTCTATCGTTATAATCCCGAATTACACAAGGATGAAAAGAAGAAGGGCAGAAAATAATGAAAATTGGTATTTTCGGCGGAACATTCAATCCCCCTCACAAAGGACACACACGAATGATTGACAAGATGACCGAGGAATTGAGTCTTGATAAGGTGCTTATTATCCCCAACAAAATTCCCACTCATAAGCGTTGCGACGATTTGGCTGATAACAGCCACCGAATTGCAATGTGCAAAATCGCGTTCCAGAATCCCAAATACGAAATCAGCCGTATGGAAATGGACAGAGAGAGCGACAGTTATACAATTTTTACTGTTGAGGAGCTTAAGAAAAAATATCCTCACGACGATTTGTATTTGATTATCGGCTCCGATATGTTCCTTATTTTCCACAAGTGGTACAAGCACAAGGAGTTGCTTGAAAAATGCACAATCTGTGTGGCTTCACGCAATACTGACGACAGTATTCACGAGCTTCGCTCTTACGCATTTGAAAAATTGGGCATATATATTAACGGTCTTGAGGGGAAGAATATACATATCTCGCCCCTTGACGCTTACATTGTAAGCTCAAGCGAAATTCGTGACAGAATTGCAAATGACCGCAGTCTTTACGGAATTGTTGAGCCGGAAATCATTGAATATATGGAGAACAACAAATTATATGGATACGGCAAGAAATAGTGAATTCCTCGAAATTCTCAAAAAGCGATTACCGCCCAAAAGGCTTTATCACTCAATCTGTGTAGCCGAGCAGGCAAAGCATCTGGCTGAAATCCACGGCGGAGATACCGAAAAGGCATACACCGCAGGGCTTGTGCACGACATTCTTCGTTACGAGCCTGCCGAGAAAATGATTGAGCTCATCGAGAAAGACGGACAGACACTCACCGAAAGTGAAAAGAAAATCCTTTTCACACTTCACGCGGTGGCGGGCGAGGTTTATTTGAGAACAGTTTTGAATGTGACAGACGGTGAAATTCTGTCGGCAGTCCGTTGGCACACAACGGGCAAAGAGAATATGTCACATCTTGAAAAAATCATTTATGTGGCAGATTTGACCTCTGAAGACCGCGAATACCCCGATGTGAATGAGGTCAGAGCAATGGCAGAAGAAAGTCTTGACAAGGCTCTGCTTCGCGGATTGTCCTTTACAATTGAGGATAATGCAAGAAAGTGCAGACCAATTCACATTGATACAGTTAAGGCATATAATTACCTTGCAGAAAGGATATAAAATATGGAAAGAACAGAACTTCTTAAAAATATTGTCGTTACTCTTGACAACAAGAAGGCAATGGATATAAAATCACTTGAGATAACAGATTTAACCGTGGTTGCTGATTATTTTGTAATTGCAACGGGTACTTCAGGCACTCATATCCGCGCCCTTGCCGATGAGGTTGAAGATACACTCACAAAAATGGGCGTTGAGCCTAATCACATTGAGGGCAAAACAACGGGTTGGATTTTGCTTGATTACGGCACAGTTATTGTTCACCTTTTTACTCACGACCAGCGTGAGCTTTATAGTTTAGAGCACCTATGGGGCGATGCAAAACAGGTTGACATCAGCGGATATATCGCTGACTAAGGTTTAATCAGTGGTTACTAAAAATAAAAAATCTCTTTAAAGAAGGTTATATATATGAATTACGATTTTAAAGCCACCGAACAAAAATGGCAGGCTAAATGGGAAGAAGCAAAGGTTTTTGAGGCGCAGGATAATTCTGAAAAGCCAAAATTCTATGGCCTTGTTGAGTTCCCATACCCCAGCGGTGCAGGTATGCACGTTGGTCACATCAAGGCATACAGCGGTCTTGAGGTAGTGTCAAGAAAAAGAAGACTTCAGGGTTACAATGTATTGTTCCCAATCGGTTTTGACGCATACGGTCTTCCCACCGAAAACTATGCGATTAAAACAGGTATACACCCAAGAAAAGTTACTGATATGAACATTGAAAAGTTTACAAGTCAGTTAAAGCGCGTTGGTTTCTCGTTTGACTATTCAAGAGTTGTTGACACAACTGACGATAAATATTATAAGTGGACACAGTGGATTTTCCTTAAAATGTTTGAAAACGGACTTGCATTCCGTGACAAGACTTTGGTTAACTACTGCCCCTCTTGTAAGGTTGTTCTTTCAAATGAGGACTCACAGGGCGGTAAGTGCGACATCTGCCACAGCGATGTTGTTCAGAAGTCAAAGGATGTTTGGTACTTAAGAATTACAGAGTATGCTGACAAGCTTCTTGAGGGACTTAATGATGTTGATTATCTTCCTAACATCAAGCTTCAGCAGGTTAACTGGATTGGTAAGTCACGCGGTGCATTCGTTAACTTCAATCTTAACGAAATCCCCGAAGAATTAAAGATTTACACAACCCGTCCCGACACTCTTTTCGGCGTAACATTTATGGTTATGGCTCCCGAGCATCCCATTATCGACAAGTATGCAGACAAGATTGCCAATATGGACGAAATTCTTGCATACCGTTCAGAATGTGCAAAGAAAACAGAGTTTGAGCGTACACAGCTTGTAAAGGATAAGACAGGCGTTAAAATCAACGGAATTACTGCAAAGAATCCCGTAAACGGTAAGGATATCCCAATTTACATATCTGACTATGTTATGATGGGCTACGGTACAGGTGCAATTATGGCTGTGCCTGCACACGATGACCGCGACTACGACTTCGCAAAGAAATTCGGAATTGACATTATCGAAGTTATCAAGGGCGGAGATATCAGCGAAGCCGCATACACAGGCGACGGCGAGATGGTTAACTCCGAATTCCTCAACGGTATGGATAATAAGAAGGATTCAATCGCATTGATGATTGAGAAGCTTCAGGAAAAAGGCATCGGTGAGGGTGGCGTTCAGTATAAGATGAAAGACTGGGCATTTAACCGTCAGCGTTATTGGGGCGAGCCAATTCCGATTGTTCATTGTGACAAGTGCGGTATGGTGGCAGTTCCCTATGAAGAGCTTCCTTTAAGACTTCCCGAGGTTGAAAACTTTGAGCCCGGTACAGACGGCGAAAGTCCTCTTGCAAAGATTGAGTCTTATGTAAATTGCAAGTGCCCCAAGTGCGGCGGCGACGCAAAGCGTGAAACCGATACAATGCCGCAGTGGGCAGGCTCATCATGGTATTTCTTAAGATACATTGACCCACATAATGACGAAGCATTAGCTGATATGGATAAGCTCAATTACTGGCTTCCTGTTGACTGGTACAACGGCGGTATGGAGCATGTTACACGCCACCTTATCTATTCTCGTTTCTGGCATAAGTTCCTTTATGACATCGGTGCAGTGCCTTATGCAGAACCTTATGCAAAGAGAACAGCTCAAGGTCTTATTCTCGGTCCTGACGGCGTTAAAATGAGTAAATCACGCGGTAATGTTATCGACCCCAACGAGGTTGTTGATGTATTCGGTGCAGATGTTCTTCGTACCTATGTACTCTTTATGGGTGACTACGAGCAGGCTGCTCCCTGGTCAGAGAGTTCAGTTAAGGGTTGTAAGAGGTTTGTTGACAGAATCTGGAACTTGCAGGAAATCCTTGTTGACGGTGATGAATTCTCAAAGGAGCTTTCATCTTCATTCCACAAGACAATCAAAAAGGTTACAGAGGATATAGAGGCTCTTAAATACAATACCGCTATTGCAGCTCTTATGACTTTGCTTAACGCAATTTATACAAAGGGCGCAATCAACCGTGCAGAGCTTAAAGCACTCTTGCTTCTTGTTAACCCCTTTGCACCTCATGTTACAGAAGAAATGTGGGAAGCTTGCGGTTATGGTAAGATGATGGCTGCAGACGGCGTATGGCCTGAGTTTGACGAGGCAAAGTGCGTTGATGATACAATCGAAATCGTTGTTCAGATTAACGGTAAAATCCGTGCAAAGCTCAATGTGGCAGCAGATATCGAACAGGCAGACGCTATTGCAGCGGCAAAGGCAGACGAGAAAATTGCGGCTGAACTCCAAGGCAAGAATATCATTAAAGAAATCTATGTCAAGGGCAAGCTTGTAAATATCGTTGCTAAATAAAAAATAATTTGTGGTGGTTTTTGCCTCCCTTGTCAAAGGGAGGGGGACCGCCGTAGGCGGTGGAGGGATTCCTTTGCCGCTGTTTTTATAATAAGGTGTTTTTATGTTCCTTTGCCCCATTTGTAATGAAAAATTGAATAAAACCGAAAATTCTTATCGTTGTGAAAATAATCATTCCTTTGATATTGCACGGCAGGGGTATGTGAATTTGTTGCCTGTCAATAAAAAGCACTCCGACAACCCGGGCGACTCAAAGGATATGGTATTATCCCGTCGCGAATTTCTTGAAAGCGGAAAATATGAATGCTTTTCTGATAAGCTCAACGAGTTAGTGACGGAACTTTGTAGCGATAGTCAAAATTTGTGTATTCTTGATTGCGGATGCGGTGAGGGTTATTATGACGGCAGACTTATGCAGAAGTTGGATGAGTTAAAAATCAACTACAAGCTTTTCGGATTCGATATTTCCAAAGAAGCAATCCGTTTTGCCGCGGGTAAACACAAAAAAGCGCAATTTTTTGTAGGCAGTTGCTTCAATATGCCACTTGCAGATGCGTCTTTTGACCTTGCAATCAATGTTTTTGCACCAATGGTTGAAAGTGAATTTTGCCGAGTGCTCAAAAAAGGCGGTTATTTAATTTATGCCGTGCCGGGTAAAAATCACCTTATGGGACTAAAAAAGGTGTTATATGAAAATACCTATGAAAATGAAGAAAAGCATACCGAATATGAGGGATTTGAATTTCTCGGCAGACATTCTGTAAAAAGTGATATTACTGTTGAGGGTGAAATGGCGACAAATCTTTTCAAAATGACGCCATATTATTATAAAACCGAGAAATCCGCCGTTGAAAAATTACAAAATTGCGGAACAATAAAAACAGAAATACATTTTGATTTTTTGGTTTATAGGAAAAATAATTGTCATTCTGAGGAGTGAAACGACGAAGAATCTCGAGATTCTTCGCTACGCTCAGAATGACAATTCTGTTGATTTGATGTAAATAATATGCTAAAATAAAATGATAAAACAACTCGGGGTGAGAATATGAAAATAATTGATATATCAAAAGATGTTATGACCTGCGAGGTTTTTTCGGGGGACCCTGCGCCAAAGCTTGAAAGAGTAATGAGCATCGATGAAAATAGCGAATACAATCTGGGCAAAATAGAAATGTGTCTGCACAACGGCACGCATATGGATGCACCCCTGCATTTTCTGCCCAACGGTAATGATATAACAGATTTTGACCCCGAAGTATTTTTCGGCCCCTGCGTTGTGGTTGAAGTGGCAGAAGAGTTTATCACAGGCGCATTTGTTGAAGAATATTTTCCGAGAAATGCGAAAAGAATACTCATAAAAAGCCATGGAAAAGCAGTGCTTCACGAATCTGCGGCGTCCGAGCTTTCCCATATGGGCTATATCTTGGTAGGAACTGATGGTATGACCGTCGAGCCCGAGGGCAGTGACGGCAGAACTCACCGTATGTTTATGGTGGATAATGTGGCTCTTCTTGAAAATCTTGATTTGGAAAATGTAGAGTCAGGGAACTATTTTCTTGCAGCGGCACCCATTAAAATAAGCGGTGCAGAGGCGGCACCTGTGCGTGCGCTTCTTGTATCTGATTATATTTTCTGGAGCGGAACCGGCAAATAAGTTAAAAAACATCTAAAATATAAAATTTTGAGGAAAATGAAATGGTTAAAAAATTACTAAGCCTGTTTTTGACCTTTGCAAAAATCGGCGGAATAACCTTTGGCGGCGGACTTACAATGTTACCGTTACTTACAAAAGAAATTGTTGAAAAGAAAAAATGGGCAACTGAAGAAGAATTGCTTGATTATTACGCGGTTGGTCAGTGTACACCGGGTATTATTGCGGTTAATACCGCCACATTTATCGGCTATTATCAGGCGGGTATCTTGGGCGGAATTTTTGCTACCTTGGGAATGGTGGCACCGTCAATAGTAATTATCACAATCGTGGCATCTGTTTTGCAGACATTTATGGATTATCCCATTGTTGCCTCTGCGCTTACAGGAATTAACGCTATTGTGTGTGCTCTGCTTGCACATACAGTAATTACACTTGGCAAAAAAAGCCTGATAAATGTAGTGTCAGTTGTACTTTTCATAATTGGCTTGATTGCCTGTTTCGTGTTTGATGTAACACCTGTTCTGCTTGTGGTTTTCGGCGGAGTTGTGGGTATTATTTACAGCAAAATCAAGGAGGCAAAAGCAAAATGACCTTCTTGTATTTATTTATTGAATTTTTCAAAATCGGACTTTTCGCCATTGGCGGCGGGCCCGCAACCATTCCTTTTCTTCAGGATTTGGCAAGAAGCGACTACGGTTGGTTTGATAATGACCAATTAGGCGTTATGATTGCAATTGCAGAAAGCACACCGGGACCAATCGGCATAAATATGGCGACCTATGCAGGCTATAATGCAGGCGTTTCGGAATATGGCACATTTGGTGGAGTTTTAGGCGGAATAATCGCCACATTGGGACTTGTTACTCCGTCAATTATTGTAATTGTTATTATCGCAGGCTTTTTAAAGGCGTTTAAAGAAAACAGTTATGTAAAAGGCGCGTTTTCGGGCATTCGACCCGTTGTTACTGCCCTTGTTGCCTTTGCGGTGTATGGAATTATCAAGCCAATTTTCTATGTGAACGGTGCATTTGCACTTCCTGTAATTGCAATTTCAGTGGTTGTGTTTGCACTTATGTTTATCAAAAAGCTTAAAAAATTACACCCTGCATTCTGGTTGGCACTCGGTGCAATTGCAGGAATTCTTCTTAAACTGTAAGGTGTTTGTATGTCACTCGTAAAAAATCAGGATATACAACTGAATATTGAGGGCTATACTGCCGAGGGCAATGGTGTTGGGCACTATGACGGGCAGGCTGTATTCGTTTCGGGTGCGGCTAAGGGCGATGTGCTTATCACCCATATTATTAAGGCAAAAAAGACCTATGCAATTGGTATTATCAAGCAGATTTTGAAGAAATCTGATGATAGAATAGATGTCGATTGCACCCATTTTCGCTCCTGCGGCGGATGTGCGTTTCGTCATATTTCATATGAAGCAGAAAAAGAGTTGAAGCGTCAAAAGGTTATTGATGCGTTTCAGCGCCTTGCTCATATGAATGTGCCTGTTAATGATATTATCACTTGTAATACCGAAAGGTATCGAAACAAAGCGCAGTATCCTGTTGGATTTGACAAGGGAGTAGTTGCGGGCTTTTATGCTCAAAAGAGCCACAGAATAATAAATTCCTCCGACTGTATTTTACAGCCCGAGGAATTCTCGAAAGTCATTGAAATTGTAAAAGAGTGGATGGCCGAATTCGGTATTCCTGCCTATAATGGTGAAACAGGTAATGGACTTGTACGCCACATTTACATAAGAAAAGCCTTTGCAACGGGGCAGATTATGGTGTGCCTTGTAATCAATGGTACTTCTTTACCGTATGCAGATGAGCTTTGCGACGATTTGATGAAAATTGAAAATATAAAAAGCATTGTAATCAATGAAAATACTGAAAAAACCAATGTAATTCTCGGTAAGAATTGTGCTACAATCTGGGGCGAGGATTATATTGAAGATGTTCTTTGCGGAGTGAAAATCCGACTTTCACCGCTTTCGTTCTATCAAGTAAATCACGATTGTGCAGAGCTTTTATATGAAAAAGCCGCCGAATATGTGGGTGCAACGGGTAACGAAACCGTGCTCGACTTGTATTGCGGAGCAGGTACAATCGGTCTTTCAATGGCGAACAAGGTGAAAAAGATAATCGGTGTTGAGATTATCCCCGAAGCTATTGAAGATGCAAAAGTAAATGCTAAAAATAATAATATTGAAAATTGCGAATTCTATTGCGGCGATGCAAAAGACGCGGTTAAAATGTTAAGAGATAAAAACATTACACCCGACGCGGTAATTCTCGACCCGCCACGCAAGGGTTGTGACCGTGAAGTGCTCGAATATGTGGCAGAGATGAACCCCAAGAAGATTGTATATGTTTCTTGCGATGTGTCAACTCAAGCAAGAGATTGTGCAATACTTCACGAACTGGGCTACGAAACAAAAGAGGTAACTCCTGTTGATATGTTCCCACGCACAGCTCATACAGAAAGCGTAGCATTGATAACAAAGGTTTAGGAGAGGTTTTATGAACGGAATGACAAGACGAGAGCGTCAGGTTACGGACATTGACGAAATCATAAAAATTCTTGATAAATCCAAGGTTTTGCATCTTGGAATGGTAGACGGTGACGAGGCTTATGTTGTGCCGATGAATTATGGCTACATTATGGAAGACGGCAAGCTGACCCTGTATCTTCACGGTGCAAGACGAGGCAGAAAGCTTGACTTAATGCGCGCAAATCCAAAGGTTTTCTTTGAAATGTGTTGCGATATCGTTCCCTTTGAGGGCGATGTGGCTTGCAAATACGGAATTACATACGCAAGCCTTATGGGTAGGGGACTTGCCGAAATCGTTGAAGATGTTGAAGAGAAAAAGCTGGCGTTGTCCGTGCTTATGAAAACGCAGACGGGCAAGGATTTTGAATTTGAAGACAAAATGACAACTATTGTAAGCGTTATCAAAATTACAGTGCTTGAATATACTGCCAAACACAGACCATCACCAACCAAATAACAAAAAGCAACCCCGACAAGTATTTTTGTCGGGGTTATGATTATTTATCTTTTCTTCCCTCAATAAACTTTCCGTAGTGATTGGGCTCAACGAGGGGTGGTAATAGTTGCAGGATTTTTTTGAATGCTTCGCAGACAGGCTTAATGGTAATAATCTGGTCGAAAAATCCGCCCAGCGAGGCAAGAATATCGCCAACATAAGGTGTGCTTGAGGGCTTCATTGTAACCTTATCCTTGGGAAGAAAACTGAAAATCATATTTCGCTTGCCCACGGTTTGAATGGGTCGGATTGACACAAGCAGGGTGTTATCGTCAAGCCACGCGGCATTTGAGCAAACCTTAAATTCAGTTTTGCCTAATGTCATTGTGGAGTAGCGGTAATGTCCGTCCATACCAAGCGGGATTTTGTTGGTTTCGTCGCCCTCGCTCCACTTGAATGTGCATTCCTCTCCGTTAAAATCGAATTTTACCATATCAATGTTACCCGGCTTTTCTGCCATCATATAGGTGATTGCCATGGGCAGAACACTTACGGGGAAGCCCACTAAATCAAGCAAAATCTTTTTACGGAATTTAATGTATCTGTTGTTGATTTCATCTTCGCGGGCGGGGTGCTCGCTGAAAGCAGGGGGCACTGCGGGCTTTGCTTCGAATTTTGCCTCTTCTTCAACTTCTGTGAATGCTTTTGGGAAGAAATCCCAAATGCAGTCAAGTCCGTCTTGCTCAACAGGGATTGACGCAGTAACCACAACCACCGCGTTGTGCTCGGGGAATGTAATGCCGAACTGTGAGAACATTCCGTCGGCACGGTAACCGCCGTTTTTGTTCATCCAGAAGCAATAGCCGTAGCCCACTGAAGCGTCAGTGCCGGGGCGGTTGTACGGATTTTCAATCTGCACACTTGTTGCTTCTTTTACCCACTCGGCAGGAATAATCTGCTGACCCTTGTATTTTCCGCCCTTAAGGTAGCAGAGCATAAATTTTGCCAAATCCTCGGTCTTTATGTAAAGACCCCAACCGCCTGCCTCAATACCGTTCTGGTCGGTTTCCCATACGGGATAATCAATTCCGAGAGGCTCAAAAAGGCGTGGCTGCAGATAGTCACGCATACACATACCCGTAACGCGATTTATAATTGCCGAGAGCATAAAAATATTTTCGTTTATGTAAAGGAATTTTTCGCCGGGTTCAAAGCTCCAGGGTGAATTTATATAATCCTCAATCCAGTCGATTTTTGATTTGTCAGAGAGAAAGCTGGGCTGTTTGCCCGCGCTCATTCTTAAAAGATTGCGAACGGTGATTTTGTCAAATCTCTCATCGGGCTTTTCGGGGGCATAGTCGGGAAAAATATCAAGTAACTTTGTGTCAAGTGAGATAAGTCCCTCGCTGATTGCGAAGCCGATTGCCGTTGAGGTAAAGGACTTGCTGACAGAATAAACCATATGCGTGGTGTTCTTGTCAAAGGGCTCGTTATACCACTCAACCGCCACTTTGCCGTTACGGATAACCATAAGTGAATGATATTCCAAATCTCTGTTTTTAGCCTCTGCCAGAAATTCGTTAACGATTTTAGCCGAAACTCCTGCACTTTGGGGTGTGCGTGCACGGGGTAAGTTTAAAGAAGCTGCCATATTGAACCCTCCAACAAATTTTACATTATATTCCAATTTTAGCACAGATATGACCCAATTCAACGATTTAGACAAAAAATAACTAATGAATAGATTTGAAATCTTCTGCATACATATTACCAATATGTAAAATATGGAGGGATATTATGCTTTCAGACGAAAAAAACATTCAGAAATTACCGCACAATATTATTATGGAGGACAGGCGCAAGCTTTCGGTTTCGGGCGTTACCGATATTGACTCTTTTGATGAGCAGACAGTTATTGCCATTACACAGCAAGGTGAATTGACAATCCGTGGGTGGAATTTGCACATAACCCGTCTTAATCTTGAACAAAGTGAGCTTATGGTTGACGGCGAAATTTCTTCACTTACTTACACTGACACTCGCCCGCAGGCAAAGGGCTTTTTCTCAAAGGTGCTTCGATGACCGATTATCTGTACAGCTTAAGCCTTGCACAGCAGACCAAAGGTTTTCTGTCGGCGCTTGGAATGGGCTTTATTTTGGGGATTCTTTATGATGCAATAAGAATAATACGCATAAGCATTTCTCGTGGCAGGGCATTGGTTGTGGTATGTGATATTATTTTTTGTACTCTTGCCTGCCTTTGTACATTTTTATTTTGCCTTACGGTCAACGAGGGCGAAATACGCCTTTATTTAGTGCTCGGCGAAATTGCGGGTTTTTTCACGTATTATTTTTCACTTGGGGTAATAATTTTTTCTTGCAGTGAGAAAATTATCAATTTTATGAAAAGACTTATGAGGTCGGTTTTAGGCGTAATTTTGTTTCCTTTAAAGTGGTTTTTTGGAATAATAAGGAAAGCAATCAACAAACTACTCAAAAAAAGTCGAAAAAATAGCAAAAAACTCAAAAATAAATCAAAATTCCTCTTGAAAGTGGATAAACTCTTGTTGTATAATCTATTTGTTAAAAAGCGTAATCTGGTGGATGGCGAACAAACTGAAAGTGAGGAAGTATGACTATGGCAAAAACCAAAGCGGCACCCCGAAAAGTGCAGAAAAGAAGCTTTATTCTTACTCTCGGCATTATTTTGCTTGTGGGTTATTTTGTGATTTCCATAATCAGTCTTCAATCTACAATCAAAGAACGCCGTGCCGAGCTTGAACAGAAAAACGCCGCATATGAGCAGCAGCTTGCTGACAATGAGCGTCTTCAGTCCATAGTTGACGATGAAGATAAGAGCGAGTACATGGAGCAGGTTGCCCGTGAAAAACTCGGCTTTGTTATGCCCGGCGAAAAAGTGTTCTACGACGTAACACCAGGAGCATAATTGGGAGGCAGCACAAACTGTATGCAAATTGACATCGGTTCCATTCATGATGGAACAGTGACGGGGTTGACCAAATTCGGTGCTTTTGTTAAGCTCGAATGCGGTGTTTCGGGAATGGTACATATTTCCGAAGTAGCAAATGAATATGTCAGCGACATATCACAGCATCTTTCAGAGGGTGACAAGGTTAAAGTCAAGGTTATTGAATTTAACGAAAAGGGTAAAATCAGTCTTTCAATTAAAAAAGCACAGCCCGAACCCGAAAAGCCAAAGGCTCAGAAGCCGAAGTTCCAAAAGAACACTAATCGCGGTTGGCAGGGCAAAGCGGAGCCCGAACAGTCGGGTCCTATGTCTTTTGAAGATATGATGGCAAAGTTTAAAGCTCAGAGTGAAGACAAAATGAGCGATATTAAACGAAGCACTGACAGACGCGGCGGTAACACAGGCTATCGCAGAGGCAACAAGTCATAAATAAAAATTCGGGGTAGTTAAAAACTACCCTTTATTTATAGGTACGGTTATGAGAGAAATCAGTTTTTCACAAATTTCAGATGTGGTGCGTGGGCTTTGCATAAAGGCGAATAAGCTTTTGCCCGAGGATTTAACGGCGTGCATTGCCGACAATGCCCGTAATGAAGAAAATGAATTGCCGAAAAGCATAATGAGTGATATTCTTCAAAATCTTGATTGTGCAAAAGAAATGGATATTCCCATTTGTCAGGATACGGGAATGGCAATTGTTTTTGTTGAATTGGGTCAGGAGGTTCACATTACAGGCGGTGGATTTGAAGACGCAATCAACGACGGTGTGCGCAGGGGATATACAGACGGTCTTCTTCGCAAATCCGTTGTGGGTGACCCGCTTGAGCGTGTTAACACCAACGATAACACTCCTGCGGTAATTCATACGCGAATTGTCAGCGGAGATAAATTGAAAATAACAGTTGCACCCAAGGGCTTCGGCAGTGAAAATATGAGCAGAATTAAAATGTTCACACCCTCTGCTGCTAAAGAGGATATTGTGGACTTTGTGGTTGAAACCGTAAAAATTGCAGGGGGAAATCCTTGCCCGCCAATCGTGCTCGGTGTGGGTATTGGCTCAAGCTTTGAGGGATGTGCATATCTTGCAAAAAAAGCTCTTTGCAGAAGTGTTACCGTGAGAAATCCCAAGCCCTTGTATGCAGAGCTTGAAAAAACAATGCTTGAAAAGGTTAATGAAACGGATGTTGGCCCCCAGGGCTTTGGCGGAAAGACCACCGCATTGGCGGTAAATATCGAAGAAGCACCAACGCATATTGCGGGATTGCCCGTTGCGGTGAATGTTGGTTGTCATGTAACTCGTCACGCAGAGGCGACAATATAAAAACTTTGTAAAAATTAAATAAATTTTCTTAAAACTACTTTATTTTTCTGTGCATTTATGCTACACTGTAGTTGAGGAAAAGAATTCCTCGATTACAAATGTAAAGGAGATGTCGTTGTGAACATTACTATTATCGGACGTAAATGCACACCAAGAGAAAGCTTTAAAGCAAGAGCAGAGGAAAAGCTTAAAAAGGTTGAAAGATTTTTCGGACCTGACGCAACGGCTAAAATTACTGCCACTGTTGAGAAAAATGTGAAAATCTGTGAGATTACACTCACAAAGAAAAATATGATTTTCCGTGCTCAAGAGCGCAGTGATGATTTGGAAGAGTCACTTGACAAGTGCGTTGACTCCCTTATCCGTCAAATCAGAAAGAACAAAACACGCATTGAGCGAAAACTTCGCGATGTTTCTTTCGACGATGTACTTGCAGATGTTGTTGACGAAGACGAAATTGAGGTTGTAAGAACAAAATCAGTTGTTTTAAAGCCCGAAACCGTTGAAGAGGCAATTCTGCAAATGAATTTGCTGGGTCATATGTTCTATATGTTCCGCAATGCAGAAACAGACGATATTTGCGTAGTTTATAAGAGAAATGACGGAGGCTACGGCCTTATGGAACCCGAATACGAATAAAACGTAAACTCAGGCGGGGTTAAACCCCGCCTTTTTTATAGGAGAAGAATATGAAAAAGGTACTTAAAATTTTAATTCCGGTTATCTCAGTTTTACTGGCGGTAGCAATTACCCTTGTAGGTGTGTTTTTTAATGACATCTTTTGGGAGACAGATTGGTTTATTGAAAAATCTCAAACTGCTGATGTGAAGCTCACTATTGACGCCGAAGAACAAGGCGAAGTTCTTGACGGCTTTGGTGCTTCTGCTTGCTGGTGGTCACAGATTGCGGGTGCCAGCGAAAATATGGAAGAAATCGCAAAGCTTCTTTACAGTGAAGAGGGCTTGGGACTCAATATTTACCGCTACAATATCGGTGCGGGCTCTGCTGATAACCCCAATTCAAACATCACTGACCCTTGGCGCCAAACTGAAAGCTTTTATGTACTCAATGAAGAAACAGGCGAATATGAATATGACTTCACACAAGATGCCGAGGCGCAGAAGTTTTTAGACCTTTGTTTGTCTTACGGTTGCATTGATACAGTTGTTCTTTTTGCTAATTCACCCCATTACACAATGACCCTTAACGGTCAGGAATACGGTAATGAAAATTGGTGGGTAAGCAACCTTCCCCGCGAGAATTACGAGGCTTATGCAGAATACTTAATCACAATTGCCGAGTATTTCATCAATAAGGGTGTGCCCGTAAAATACATAAGCCCCATTAACGAGCCCAACTGGTCTTGGGGCGTTGCAAGCGTAAATCAGAGTCAGGAAGGATGCTTCTATAACTCCGAGGACATTTATGATGTTTACCGCGCTTGCGTAAAAGAAATCAAAGAGAGAAATCTTGACATTAAGCTTGCAGGTCCTGAGGCGGCTGAAATCGGCTTCAGACTTTACGAGTGGTTTGAATATCTTTACAATGATGAAGAAATCCGCCCATATCTTGGCACCTTGTCATACCATAGCTATTGGTCTGATGAGCAGCTGCAGAATAAAATCGGACTTGGCAATTGGATTGAAGAGAATATTACAGACCTTCCCGTTGAAATGTCAGAGTGGTGTCATTTGCCCTGTACTTCACCCATTGACTCAATTGACGGTGCACTTTTGCAGGCAAGAACAATGGCGAATGACTTAAATTACAGTAATATTAACTCTTGGACTGCTTGGGTAGGCGTTAACGGAATCGGTATCGGCGAAGACGGTAAGCAGTATTCTGACGGACTTCTTGCAGGTAACGCAGATTTGAGTGAGTACCAGATTGCAATGCGCTATTATGCGGTGGCACATTTCAGCAAGTTTATTCCCGAGGGCAGTGTGAAAATCTCAACCGAGAAGAATATCAATGATGTGATTAAGACCGAAGAGGTTGACGAAGAAGGAAATACAAATATTACTGCAATGAAATATCTTGTGAACTTTGTGTCATATCTTACACCCGACGGTAAGATTGTAACGGTTGTTGTAAACGACGGCGCGACAAGAAAGATTGATTTCAAGGTTGATGCTGAGTATATGAGCGTTTTTGTAACAACACAGGAAGCACAGTTACAACAGACTTACGAGGGTGAGATTGCTGAAATTGAGCTTCCCGAAAAGAGTATAATGACAATTGTGTTCCAGAATGAAGATTTCAGTCAATCTGAAACACAGAGTGAAGCACAATAAAACGATAACAAAATAAAA
>CAZTLU010000013.1:18026-31005 GCA_964614605.1 uncultured Eubacteriales bacterium | reverse complement strand
AAAACGGCCTTGCGGAAAAGGTTTGGCAGTATTTCATTGCTGTGCCCGACATCAAAAGCGTTGGCGTTAAAGACGAAAGCCGTTACGAAGGTTGGCCCGCAATCATTCGTGCAGTCAACACAACAGACGCTATGAGCGCAACAATCGAAGAAATCCCCTATGCAGTTCTTCATAAGATTACTGACAGAATTACACACGAGGTTGACGGCATCAACCGTGTGCTTTATGACCTCACTCCAAAGCCAATCGGCACAATCGAGTGGGAATAAGATAGTTAAATTAGACAATTTCCTTTATCCTCAAAAAAGGCAAATTTGTTTATCCTCTAAACCGCTGACTAACCGCTGAATTTAGAGGCAAAAGAAAAACTTAAACTCGAAAAAATTATGACCTTGTTTCATCGTTTCACGATGTCACAAGGTCTTCTTTTTTTATCCAAAAACAAACCGCTGAATTACAAGATAAAAAAAGACAAATTCTTGACAGAATTTATATAATTTTTTCTCGTTGCTACGCCTCATCTAATGCGTAATTTTCTTTCTTTTATTCTTCTGTTAATCTTCCCTTTTTTCTTTTTCCAAATGGCTCTACTGCGTTAATTGAATGACTTAACCCATTCAGTTCTATAGGGTGGTTAATATTAATTACTCTTTGATTTAATTGCATTTTACGCTTACTCGCAAATTACTTAAAATTTTTCTGTATTTCTTTATCCCATTCCAAAATCCTCATAAATCGGTGTGTATTTTAAAACAAAATTCCTTTTCCTTGACATAGGTTTTATATGCGAATAAAATATAAACAGAAATTAGAATTTGTTTAGATTCAGTTTATTTATCTTATTTATGATATTTAAAAGTTGAATGAGATATTAAAGGAGATTGGTTATGTTTCATATTCTTGTAGTTGATGATGACAGACACACACGAATGTTGCTTGAAGCAATTTTAAAGTCTGAAAATTATACTGTTTATACGGCATCAAATGGTGAAGAAGCATTAGATGTTATGGATTGTAATCACATTGATTTGGTTGTACTTGATATTATGATGCCTAAAATAGATGGTTATGAATTTACAAAAATTCTGCGTGAAAGCGATAATAACTTACCAATTTTAATGGTATCTGCAAAGCAGTTACCTGCTGACAAACGGAAAGGATTTTTAGTTGGAACGGATGACTATATAACTAAGCCCATTGACGAAGAAGAAATGTTATTGCGAATCAAGGCATTACTTCGTCGTGCACAGATAGTCAATGAACAAAAACTCAAAATCGGTGATGTAGTTCTTGATTATAACTCTATGACAGTTTCAAAAAACGGCGAATCGCAATTACTCCCCCAAAAAGAATTTCTATTATTATACAAGTTGTTATCATATCCTGGACAGATTTTCACACGAATTCAGCTTATGGACGAGATATGGGGAAGTAACAGTGAAACCGGTTGGGAAACAGTTACAGTTCACATTGGCAGACTTCGCAAGCGATTTGAAAACTGGAATGAATTTGAAATTGAATCTGTCAGAGGGCTTGGTTACAGGGCGGTGAAAAAGATATGAAAAAAGGAGAACGCAAGCATAGATTCGCATTAACACTTTTATTATCTGTCTTTGTATTTTGTATTATATCCGTAGCAGCGGTCATTTCAATTGTGGCAGTATATATTTTAGTTAAAATCGGTGCTATATCATCAGTTGACCAAAGAGTTGAACCTTTGAATATTCTATTATTTATGGGTTCCATAAGTATGATTGTAAGTTTCATTCTTACGGCACTCACAAGTAAAGTTTCAATGAAACCTGTCAATAAAGCAGTAAACCTTATGAACAGATTGGCATCAGGCGACTTTAAGGCAAGACTTGAATACGGCAAGCCAATCGGTCTGCATCCTACATTCATAGAAATTTCTGACAGTTTTAATAAGATGGCGGAAGAACTTGAAAATACAGAAATGCTGAGAAGTGATTTCATCAACAATTTCTCACACGAATTCAAAACTCCAATTGTGTCAATAGCAGGATTTGCAAAACTTTTGAAAAAAGGTAATCTTACCAAAGAACAACAAAAAGAATATATTGACATTATCGAAGAAGAGTCACTCCGTCTTTCTGCAATGGCTACTAATGTGCTTAATATGACAAAAGTTGAAAACCAAGCAATTCTCACAAATATTACACAGTTTAATCTTTCTGAACAGTTAAGAAGCAGTATTCTTATGCTTGAAGGTAAATGGGCGAAAAAGAATATTGAATTCAATCTTGATTTTGATGAATATTTGATTTATGCCAACGAAGAAATGCTCAAGCATGTATGGACAAATCTTGTTGACAATGCAATAAAGTTCTCAGAGGATTTTGGAACAGTTGCCATTAAAATAACAGAAAAAGAAAAAAGTCTTTGTGTTTCAGTTAAAAATGTGGGTAGTGAAATTTCGCCCGAACAACAAAAACGAGTTTTTAATAAATTTTATCAGGCTGACGAATCACATTCTACAGAGGGCAACGGCATTGGACTTGCTCTTGTTAAAGAAGTTGTTAGACTTCACAATGGTAATGTTTCGGTGACGAGTGCTAATAATGTAACTGTTTTTACTGTAGAACTGCCTAAAGAGCAGTAATATAATAAATATAAAAAAGTAATAAAAGTTTATTTTCAGTTTACATTTCAAAATTAATATATTATTGCAATGGATTACAACACATTGCCTTATCCCTCTTAAAGCAGACAGTAAAAACGTCTGCTTTTTCTTTTTCAAAAAATATATTAAGTTTAGTTTCAGTTTATAAATCCGCCCTAAAATTTACCTGTAAAATAAAACATAAAGGATTTATTCAATATGAAATATCAAATTGCTTATGTAAGTGATTCAGGCAACAGCGAAAAGCTTGCTTTGGGAATTGCAGAAAAATTCTCTGCCAATGAAATTAAAATTGTCAATCTAAAAGAAGATGCGATGACTGATGAAGCTGAAGTGTATTTTATCTGTTTTGGTATGAACAAAGGTGCTGTTCCGTACAAAATACTTGAATGCGTGGAAGAACTTGAAAACAAAACAGTAATATTTTTTGTTACGTGTGGACTTGAACCAAAAGATAAGCACAGGGTGGAAATCGGCAAAAAAATATTGCCATTTTTGCCAAACAGTTGTAATTTCAGAGGCGTTTTTATGTGTCGTGGCGAGTTCCCTGAAGAAGTATTAACTGCTGCAGAAGAAAAATTCTTTGACGATTGTGAAAATGAATATGCACGGGTTGTTCTAGAAGATGCTCAGATGTCTTGCGGTCATCCAAATCAAACTGATATAGATAACGCATATTGTGTAATCTGCGAAAATTTAGGTCTAAAATAACATTTTAAGGAGAATGAATTTATGAACGAAGTTAAAAAGCCAAAAAAGCCATTGATATTTTATTATGGAATTGCTTTAGCAGTAATTTTACTCTTTAATCTTGTTGCATTGCCTTTACTTGCAGAACGACAGATTAAAGAAGTGGATTACGGCACGTTTATGACAATGACCAACGAAGGCAATATAGGCAAGGTCGAAATTCAAACAAATCAGATTATATTTACTGACAAATCTAATGAAAATTACTATAAAACAGGTATAGTTGAAGACCCGTTGCTCACTGCAAGACTTCACGAAGCGGGTGCAGAATTTTCAGGCGAAATCATAGAAGAAGCTTCACCTTTGGTGAGCTTTTTAGTGACCTGGGTTTTGCCAAGTATTATGTTCTTTGGAATAGGTCAGCTCCTTTCAAAACAGCTTATGAAAAAAGCCGGTGGCGGACCAAATTCAATGATGTTCAATATGGGTAAATCAAATGCCAAGGTTTATGTTAAGTCCTCAAACGGAATTAAATTCGATGATGTGGCTGGTGAAGATGAAGCAAAGGAAAATCTTGCTGAAATTGTTGATTATCTTCACAATCCTAAAAAATATTCTGAAATTGGTGCTAAAATGCCAAAGGGCATTTTGCTTGTAGGCCCTCCCGGAACAGGTAAAACAATGCTTGCAAAAGCAGTTGCAGGTGAAGCTAATGTACCGTTTTTCTCAATGTCTGGTTCTGAATTTGTCGAAATGTTCGTTGGTATGGGTGCGTCAAAAGTTCGTGACCTTTTTAAACAGGCAAAGGAGAAAGCACCTTGCATCGTATTTATTGACGAAATTGATGCCATAGGTCAAAAGCGTGACGGAAAAATCGGCGGAAATGACGAACGCGAGCAAACACTTAATCAGCTACTTACAGAAATGGATGGTTTTGAAGGTAATAACGGTGTAATTATTCTTGCTGCAACAAACAGACCTGAAACTCTTGACCCTGCACTCACTCGTCCCGGAAGATTTGACCGTAGAGTCCCTGTTGAACTCCCTGACCTTAAAGGCAGAGAGGAAATCCTTAAAGTCCACGCAAAGAAAATCAAGGTTGCACCAGGTGTTGATTTTTCACACATTGCTCGTATGGCTTCAGGTGCATCAGGTGCAGAACTCGCAAATATTGTGAACGAGGCAGCTCTTCGTGCTGTTCGTGCAGGCAGAAAATGTGCAACTCAAGCCGACCTTGAGGAAAGTATTGAAGTAGTTATTGCAGGTTATCAGAAAAAGAATGCAATTTTGACAGACAGAGAAAAAATGATTGTTGCTTATCACGAAATAGGTCACGCTCTTGTTGCTGCAAAACAGAGCAATTCTGCTCCTGTGCAAAAAATTACTATTGTACCACGCACATCAGGTGCATTAGGTTATACTATGCAGGTTGATGAAGGTAATCACTACCTGATGAGCAAGGAAGAAATTGAAAATAAAATTGCTACCTATACAGGTGGTCGTGTTGCGGAAGAAATCGCTGTCGGCTCAATTTCAACAGGTGCATCTAACGATATTGAACAAGCTACAAAGCTTGCCCGTGCTATGATAACACGCTACGGTATGAGTGATGAATTTGGTATGGTAGCACTTGAAACCATAACTAATCAATATCTCGGTGGTGACGCTTCTCTTGCATGCTCGGCCGAAACACAGACTGAAATCGACCGTCAAGTTGTTAAACTTGTGAAAAAGCAGTATGAAAAGGCAAAAAAGATTATCACAGAAAATAAACCAAAGCTTGACGAGTTAGCACAGTACCTCTATATGAACGAAACAATTACGGGTGATGAGTTTATGAAAATTCTTAATTCATAACTCTTATGATAGGAGAACGACAATGAAGAAAAAGGAGATAAGTTCAATTCCGCAAATAAGACCGTATCCGGTTACAACAATGTTCGGTGCTGTTCAAATTGCCGCTTCAACTTATCCGAATGATATTGCGTTGGATTTTATGGGCAAGACTACAACCTATTCACAGATGATGAGGAAAATAGAACTTGTTGCAGGTGGTTTTATAAAATCAGGTATAAAACATGGCGACAGAGTGACAATCTGTATGCCCAACACTCCTCAAGCTGTTATTTGCCTTTATGCACTAAACCGTATTGGTGCAGTTGCTAATTTGGTGCACCCATTATCAGCACAGAAAAATATTACTTTTTATCTTAATGTGTCAAAAAGCAAGATGATTCTTACGCTTGATATGTTTTATGATAAGGTAAAAAAAGCCGTTGAAGAATCAGATACCGATGCAACAATAATAGTTGCACGAATTCAGGAAGAATTAAATCCTATTCTTGGCGGAATTTATTGTATTGCTGCAAACCGCAAAAATATGAAATACCCTGACAGAGAAAAAGACATCCGTTGGAATAGTTTAATGAAAAAAGGCGTTGGTGTTACTCTGCCACTCATAAATTATATTGAAAATCAAACTGCAGTAATTCTTTACAGCGGTGGCACAAGTGGAACACCTAAAGGAATTTGTCTTTCGGATTACAATTTCAATGCACTTGCAATGCAGATTGCTGAAATCGCAGGTGCAAATCTTAACAACAAATGTTCTTTCCTTTCTGTTATGCCCATTTTTCATGGATTTGGTTTAGGTATTGGAATTCATACTGTTCTTGCAAACGGTGCCAAAAGCATTCTCATTCCGCAATTCACAAAGGAAAGCTATGCTAAAACCGTATTAAAGAAAAAGCCTAACTTTATTGCGGGTGTTCCCACAATTTATGAGGCTTTGATTACATCTGACATTTTCGACGGCAAGGATTTGTCATTCCTTAAAGGTGTGTTCTGTGGCGGTGATTCATTAAGTCCAGAACTAAAAAGACGCGCAGACGAATTCTTAAAAGAGCACAATGCGAACATTCAAATCCGTGAGGGCTATGGCCTTACGGAATGTGTTACTGCAAGCTGTGTTACGCCTTATGACAGACACAAAGTTGGTAGTATCGGCTTACCGCTTCGTGATACAATTTACAAGATTGTTGAACCTAACACCTTTAATGAACTTCCATTGGGTTGTGACGGTGAAATCATAATCACGGGGCCCTCTTTGATGATTGGTTATCTTGACAATGAAGAAGAAACTAATAAGACAATACGCATTGACGAAAACGGAACAAGATGGCTTTTTACAGGCGATTTAGGAAATATTGACATAGATGGTTTTGTGTATTTCAAGCAGCGAATCAAGCGAATGATTGTTACAAGTGGATATAATGTTTATCCCGTCCATGTTGAGAATATACTTGAAAAGCATGAAGATATTGACTACTGTTGTGTGATAGGTGTTAAGGATTTATATAAAATGCAAAGAGTTCGTGCTTATGTGGTTCTTAACAAAGATGTTCCACAGACAGACGAGGAAAAAGAAAAGATTAAAGAATACTGCAAGGCGTATCTTGACAGGTATGAAATCCCAAAAGAGATAATTTTCAAGGATGAATTGCCGAGAACGCTTGTAGGCAAAGTTGCTTATCACGAGCTTGAGAAAGAGGCTGAGGCTGAAAATGGCTTATAATCTTAAAAAAGGATATTTAAGAAACAAAGCTGCTGTTTGGCTTGGCCGACATATATTCGGGAAAGGTATATTAAAAAAGTGTAACGCCACTGTTGAGCATTACACACCAAAGCACGATGCATTTATTATCATAGCAAATCATACTCATTCAATGGACCCGGGCTTTGAAATACTTTCGCTTAAAAGATACATACGATTTGTTTCAGCAGATTTTCTTATGCGTAACAAATGGGGAAAGTTCGCTTTCAAAACTCTCGGTGGTTCAATAATCAAACACAGTGACAAGCCATCTCAATACCTAATTGATGAAATAAAAGAGAACATTAAAGCAGGCATTCCCGTGGGGCTTCACGCGGAAGGCAGAATAACAACCAACGGTGAAACGGGATATGTTTCGTTGAATACCGGTAAGCTCGTCAAAGAGAGTGGTGCTGCACTGATTACCTATCGCATTACGGGTGCATATCTTGTGAAACCACGATGGGCAAAAAATGAACGAACAGGCACCATCAACGGCCATGTAGTTAATGAGTATTCTCCTGAATATCTCGCTAAACTTTCTCCCGAAGAGATTACCGAAATTATAAAACAAGATATTCATGTCAATGCTTATGATGAAGAAAAGAAAAATCCACAAAAGCATAATGGTGAAGCACTTGCTGAATTTGCAGAGAGAACATTGTTTATGTGTCCACATTGTGGAAAAATGGGAAAACTCCATTCAATAGAAAATGTACTTGCTTGTGACTGCGGATATTCGGTAACCTACGGTGAAGACGGTTTATGGCACGATATGGGTAAGGGCTTAGTGTTTGATAATATTCTGCAATGGGATAAATGGCAAAAAGCCACGCTAAAAGACCAGATACAATATAACGATGGTTTGATAATGTACGATGAAAATCAAATCGTTTATGAGATAAAAGGCAATAAAAAAGAGTGCATCTGCAATAATGCCAAGTTGTCTCTTTACAAAGATAGATTTGAAATAATGATGAGTAACCGAACCATAACAATTCCTGTTGAGAATGTGAAAAAAATCAACTTCGCATCAAAGCAGGCACTGACGCTTGTTGATAATGAAAAATATTACTCTATTGACAGTCAAATCCCCCGTTCAGCAGAGAAATATGTTATCGCCTGGCGTACCATTATGGGTAAAGAGTGGTTTTGAGAAAGGGCAAATAAATCAGAAAGAGGATTTTATATGCTTAAAGCGTTAGAAAATATAAAGTTAAAAGATTTCTTTTCAGTTCCAAATTTAATAACTTATTTACGATTTGCGTTAATTCCTGCAATCATTTGGGCATATTGCACGCTTGAAAATGGTATTTTAACCGTTGTGTTTGTGGCGATTTCCGCACTTACCGATGTTCTTGACGGAAAAATCGCAAGAAGATTTAATCAGGTAACGGACATAGGCAAAGCACTTGACCCTGTTGCTGACAAACTGACACAAGCAGCTATGATGTATTGCCTATTATCAAAATATGAGCTGATGTTACCTGTTTTGATTATTCTTATAGTTAAAGAAATATTTATGTTTGCTACTGCACTTTGGGAAACCAAGGCAACCAGCGAAATAAACGGTGCATTGTGGTATGGAAAAGCCTGTACTGTGTTTTTATATGCAGTAATGCTTGTTCTGATGTTCTTCCCGAAAATCCCGTTGACAATTGCCAATGTTCTGATTATTCTTAGTGCAGTTGCAATGATTGTGTCGACAGTACTCTACGGTATTCACAGATTTAAACGAATAATTGAATCATCAAAATCAAAAGCTATACACAAAAAACAAAACTGAATCTCATTAGTATAAAAAATCACCACTCAATAGTCTTTTACATTTGATTGTTGGGTGGTATTTTTTACCACTAAATTTATATTTTTTTAAGCATCAGTATCGTTAAATTGAACTTATAAGAATTTTAGAGAAAACATATTGAAAAGTTCAATCAAGACAGTATAAAAAACCTTAACTCTAATTGGACTCCACAGCCACTCCCCTGTTATTCTTCAACATATGTAGCGAAAGTTTGCCAATATTTTGATGTTGTTCTTTTGGGTCTGTCAGTTTTCATATCATAAAAGTAATAATGAGGCAGATATTGAAACTTATATGCCTTTTGAAAATGTTGTGTTTCTTTTCGCAGGTCCCCTTCGTACTTTTTAAGTTCAGGATTCTTCAACAGAAACTTATTGATATTATGTTCTACATCAAGTAAACCATCGCGGCGGCGTTTGGCACTACCCATTTTCTTGTATATGATATTTTGCTTTTCTTTTGGCATTAAAATCAGTCCTTTCAAATTATATATAATAAATATGAAAGAAACTTTTAGAATGAATTTTTATATATAAAAAATGTCATAGCAAATATGAAATACCCGTGGCATTTTTGTATATATGAAAATCACAATTATATTATTATTGACTTTATTTGTTAAATATAGTATAATTCAGTTGTGAAAGGTTATATTATATATAGAAAGGGGTACTTTTATGACTTTATTTGATTCTTTGTTAGAAAAATATGGCACTAATGAACCAATTCTCTCAACAGATATTACATTTAAAAATTATTCTCGTCCTTGGGTAATGAAACAACTTCAGGTCTTGTGTGAAGAAAATAAAATTATTCGTTATGAAAAAGGTATATACTATATTCCAACTGACACAGTATTCGGTAAAAGTATATTGAGTCCTCGTAAGGTTATTGAGAAAAAATACATTAAAAACGCTAATGGAACTATCGGTTATTACTCTGGTATTTCTTTTCAAAATCAACTGAAGCTTACAACACAAATGTCAAACATTATTGAAATATATACTAACAATGAAACTGCCAATGTACGTAGTGTTATGGTCGGCAAACAACAAGTTATACTCAGGAAAGCAAGAACTGTAATAAACAATAAAAATGTTGCTGTATTAAGTTTTCTTGAAATGATGAATGATATTTCTCCTCGTTCATTAGATAACGAAAAGAAAAATCGTATTATCAACTATATCCAAACCAACAATATTACAAAAGATGATATTATATCTTACGCATCTGTATTTCCGGATAAAGTTATGAGAAACCTTATTGAAAGTGAGGCGATTTTTAATGTTGCACAATAAAAAAGATGTTTTTGAACAAGTAATTCTTAAAGTATCTGAGGAAACCGGTATTGAAGCAAGCATCATTGAAAAAGATTATTATGTTACTCTTTTCTTAAAAGATATTGTAGAATTACAGCCTGAAATAATATTCAAAGGTGGCACTTCCCTTTCAAAGTGCTACAAACTTATAAATCGTTTTTCAGAAGATATTGATTTAAATATTGATACTGAAACAAAACCTACTGAAGGGCAACGAAAAAACCTAAAAAGAAATATCGTTTCTATAATAGATAAATTCCATTTTAATCTTGAAAATGCAGATTATGTAAAAAGTAGGAGAGATTATAACAGATATGTTATTGACTATCCAACAATATTCCCATCAGATTACTTGGAAGAACATTTAATAGTTGAAACTGCTGTTTATATCAAAGCATATCCTTGTAAAAGAATGACGGCATCAAGTATTATTTATGATTATCTTAATAAAAATGGCTATGATGATTTAATAAAAGAATATAACCTTGAGCCTTTTGAACTTAATGTTCAATCTGCAGAGCGTACATTTATAGATAAATTATATGCTTTAGGTGATTATTATTTAAGTAATGCTATCGATGAACATTCACGACATATTTATGATTTGTACAAATTATCTGAAATCGTTATTCTTAACGATGAATTAAAACAACTTGTAAAAGAAGTATATACTGAGCGAAAGCCACATACACAATGCCGTTCTGCAAAAGACGGTATTGATATGAATATATTGCTTCAGGAAATAATCGATAAAGATATTTACAAGAAAGATTATGAAGAGATAACATCAAAAATGCTTTTTGAAGAAGTATCATACGGAACCGCAAAAGAGGCATTACAAAGAATTGTTAATTTCAAATTGTTCTGATAAATTCTATTGAATTAATTTTTAGTTGTTGTATAATAGAAAGTGCAAGTTTACTATGCCCCAGGGTCAACTCCTTCATCCTTACATGGGGCAAAATCGTTTATCATGAGATAAAACAACAAGAAAAAAGCAAGCATCTATCCGTTTTGGATTTATGCTTGCTTTTTGTTTTACCATTTTCTGTCTTTTGCGTTGGGACAGTTTTGCTTTTTAAATGCGGCTCTGAATTCAACATAGCAACCACATTTCATACAAACACCTGAAATTAAATGCTCACATTTTTTGCATTCATTCAAGCGTTGAGAATAAAGCTCATCATCGGCTTTTTCGTCGGGTGAGAGCTCGTTTATTCTCTCGGTTATGCCATCAAGGGCACTTGCCTCTGCCATTTCGCGAAGCAGACATCTTTTACACTCTTGCATATTATTCAATCACGAATTTTACAACTGAGCAAGGTGGAAGTGTTGCATAAAAACCGTCAGAAATCTTTCTGAAATCGGTGAATTCTGCAGTTTTCACATTGTCAGTATCGTCAAAATCGTTCTTATCGTGAATATCGCCGGTAAGGATTTCAGCTTTGATGCTCTTAATCTTTGTGTCGGCAATCTGGCACTTGATTTTTGCAGATTTCTTTGCAGAAGTATTTACGATTGTTGAGTAAATTACACCGTTTTCATCTATAGAAGCAGATTCAATAAGCTGAGGAAGTTTAAGGTTGCCCTCATCATCGGGATATTTTTTGTGGTCAACAATGCTTGTATCAGTTGTGATAAACGAGCCGAGCAAAGTGTTTTCCTGATGCTCTTTAAACATTTTGAATACATGATATGTAGGAGTGAGCACCATTTTTTCGCCGTCAGTAAGAGCCACAGCCTGAAGCACATTGACGGTCTGTGCAATATTAGCCATTTTGATTCTGTCAGAGTGCTTATTGAAAATATTGAGTGTAAGACCTGCAACAATGGCATCTCTCATTGTGTTCTGCTGATAGAGGAAACCGGGATTTGTACCGGGTTCAACATCAAACCAAGTTCCCCACTCGTCAACAATAAGGTCAACTCTGTGTTTCGGGTCGTACTTATTCATAACCTCAATATGACGAGTTATGATTTCGTCAATTTTATATGCTCTTGCAAGAGTTCCGTAATACTGTTTTTCGTTAAAATCAGTTGCAGATTTCTTGCTTCTTGTTTCACTGTCCCAGATTTCTGTGTAATAGTGAAGTGAAAGTCCGTCAATTCTGTGGCGTGCTCTCCACATCACTCTATCAGTCCAATGATAATCCTCTGCATTGGGACCACAAGCAACTCTGTAAATCGTATTGTTATTATCGTAATTTCTTACATAGGTATTGTAACGAAGATAGGCTTGAGCATAATCTTCGGGCAGAAAATGACCGCCGCAACCCCAGTTTTCGTTACCAACGCCGAAATATTTCACTTTCCAAGGTTTTTCATGTCCATTAGCCTTGCGAAGCTCTGCCATAGGTGATACACCGTCAAAGGTCATATACTCAACCCATTCGCTCATTTCCTGAACAGTACCTGAACCGAGATTGCCATTCACATAAGCCTCACAACCAAGCTGTTCGCAAAGCTCAAAAAATTCGTGAGTACCGAATGAATTATCTTCAACCACACCGCCCCAATGGGTGTTAATCATCTTTTTTCTGTTTTCTTTAGGACCAATGCCGTCTTTCCAATGGTATTCATCAGCAAAGCAACCGCCCGGCCAACGAAGAACGGGAATGCCCATCTCTTTAAGTGCCTCAACGACATCAATTCTCATACCGTTTACATTAGGTATCGGAGAATCTTCACCAACATAAAGCCCCTCATAGATACATCTGCCAAGATGCTCACTGAAATGGCCGTAAATGTCTTTGCTGATTTTACTGATTTTTTGATTTGGGTTAATTAAATACTTTTCCATGGTTTTGCTCCTTTATTTTTATCGCCATAAAAATAGTATCATTTCTTTTGACTTTTGTAAATAAAAATAATGCAAATTTGAATTGTATGTCATAATTATATTTTCATAGAAAAAGGTGGGATAATTATGA
>CAZTLU010000013.1:11889-17926 GCA_964614605.1 uncultured Eubacteriales bacterium | reverse complement strand
TACAAAGATTTTATCCCGCTTTTTCTTTGAATTTTTTGTTTTTTCCTGTCACAAAATGGTGGAAAATCTGAAATAAATATGTTATAATTCCGTCTATACTCTTTAATAAAGGAGAAATGATATGGAAAAGTTTTTTAAGCTTAAAGAACGCGGAACAACCGTAAAAACCGAGCTTATTGCAGGTATGACCACATTCTTTGCAATGGTTTACATTCTTATGGTTAATGCAAATATGTTTGCTGACCCGTTGGGTGACGGTTCAAATCCCCTTGGTGTTTCATACGGTGCAATTTATATTGCAACTGCCATTTCTGCGATTGTGGGAACAATATTAGCAGGTATTCTCGCAAATCTTCCCTTGGCACAGGCAAGCGGTATGGGTCTTAACGCGTTTTTTGTATACACAGTTTGTATCGGTTTTGGTCTTTCTTACGCCAACGCATTGGTGCTTGTACTTATTGAAGGACTTGTATTTATTCTTCTTACGGTAACGGGTCTTCGCAAAAAGATTTTTGAAGCTCTCCCCCACGCTGTAAGAGTTGCAATTCCCTCCGGTATTGGTCTTTTCATTGCACTTTTGGGTCTTCAAAATGCGGGAATTGTTGTTCCTGACAGTTCAACTGCCGTTGATTTAGCCTCATTCAACCTGCTTACTCAAAGCTGGGGCGATATTATGCCAATGGTTGTTACCATATTCACACTTCTCGCTATTGCTATTATGAGCCACAAGAAAATAAAGGGTGCAGTGCTTATCGGCATACTTGGCGGTATGGGTCTTTACTATTTGTTAGGTCTTACCGTTGATGGCTTCTATGAAAGCTTTACGCTCAATATTGTAAGTCCTGTTCAGGCTTTCAAGGAATTCGGCGAACAGTCACTTTTTGCTGTATTCAAAGATGGCTTTGATTTCTCCGCTTTCAAGGCTGAACACGGAACCGCAAACCTTATTCTTACAATTGCCACAACCGCTCTCGCTTTCTGTATGGTTGATATGTTTGACACTCTCGGCACACTTTATGCGGCTTGCGAGCGTGCAAATCTGCTTGACGAAAACGGCGACCCTCTTAATATGAATGAAGGAATGCTCTCTGACGCTATTGCAACAACTGCAGGTGCCATTTGCGGTACATCAACAGTTACAACATTTAGTGAAGTAAACGCGGGTGTTGCGGCAGGCGGTCGCACAGGTCTTACCTCTGTATTCTGCGGAATTTTCTTCTTTATTGCAATGTTCTTAAGTCCCATAGCACAGCTTGTTCCAAGTTGTACCACTGCGGCGGCTCTTATATATGTAGGACTTCTTATGGTAGCGTCAATCAAAAATATTGATTGGAGCGATTTGAAAATTGCCGTTCCTGCATTCCTTACACTTTCAATAATGCCCTTTACATACAATATTTCTTACGGTATTGCATTCGGTCTTATTTCTTACATTGTTATCAGCATTTTCTGCGGTGACATTAAAAAGATTAAGGGCAGTTCATGGGTAATCGCATTCCTGTTTATTGCGATGCTTCTTTTGACACATTAAGACTAAATACTAATATGCAGCAAAAAGCTCCGTCACAAAACATGACGGAGCTTTTTTGATGTAAAAGTTTTATATCTTATATGCCTTTTCAACAGGAACAGTACACAAAATTCCTCTTGCTTCTGTACGAAGCCCGAATTTATTGTTTACATCATCCATAATTTGATTGCTGACATTTGCGGGAGCGAGAATAAATATAATTTCTCTCTCTTCTTCAATGTCAATCTGTACCGCTTCTTTAAGCTTTTCTGACTCTGCCAATCTTCCGCGGATTACTGTTCCGCCTGTGGCACCTGCTTTTTTAGCGGTTTCCATTACGGCATCAACATATCCCTGCCCTACAGCTATCATAATCAGGTTATGCTTATGTTCATTTTTCATTTTAGTTTCGTCCCCTTTTAATGTGTCTTCAGGTAAATTATGATTAAGTATCTCGGAAATCAAACGGTTCACTGCGGTCAATTTCAATACAATCATCAGCCCGCCGAACTCGGAATAGCTGTTGAAATTTTTCCCGAAATCCGTCATAAGCTCTTTTACTGCATTTTCAGCGGCAAAGCTTATGATGATGTCTTTATCATTACTGCCCAGACCGAAAATATCCATCATTTCAGTGGGTGCCGTACCAAAGCCTACACATTGGAAATGCATACGAATATTTTTACTGTTGAGCTTTTCCATAAGCTTTTTGCCCTTACCGAGTTCAACGGTGGACAGCAACGTCATAACGCGTTTTGGCTGTTCTGTACTCATATACACTCCTCCTCAAAATAAACGATATCATCTTCAATCGCCATAAATTCATCGCGTGCCTTTTTAATTCGTCTGCGGCGTTTGACATTACTGCTGAAGCCCAGCACCTGTATAGTAATCAGCGGTGCCATGGCAACCATTGCCACAAGACCGAAGGCATCTGTCATCACATTTCCGCCAAGCACCTCGCAAGCTCCCATTGCGAGCGGAAGCATAAAGGTTGTTGTCATAGGACCGCTCGCAACTCCGCCCGAGTCAAAAGCGATACCTGTATAAATAGGCGGTACAAAAAAGCTTATAATGAGAGATACTGCGTATCCCGCAATAAGAAACGGCAAAAGCGGAATACCCGTAAGCACACGCAGCATTGAAATTCCCACTGACACACCGACACCGATTGACAATGCGTAGCCCACGGATTTTTGCGTAATTGCACCGTTTGTAACCTCGACAACCTGTTTTTTCAGCGAATGAACTGCCGGCTCTGCCGAAACTACAAAATAACCCATAAGTATACCGATGGGAATAAGCATATATTTATAACTGCTGTCAGCTATTGTTGACCCGATAAGCTTACCTGCCGGCATAAAGCCCACATTTGCGCCTGTAAGGAACAACACAAGCCCTATGTATGTATAGATAAAGCCCACGCATATTTTCGCAATCTGATGCTTATGAAATCTGCGTGAAATAAGCTGGAAAACAACGAACATAACCACGATGGGAAGAAATGCAACGAGTACCTCTTTTCCGTATTCGGGGAATGCATGCAGAAACTGCATAAAAGCGTCCTTTGTTGTTTCAACCGCGGGAATTACAGTTTCGCTTGTTTCCGGTGTGGGATTATAACAAATACTGAGAATCAAAACCGAAAGAATAGGACCAATACTGCAAAGAGATACCAGACCGAAGCTATTCTCACCCGAATTCTTTTTACGGCTCATTGTTGCCATACCCGTACCGAGTGCCATAATAAACGGCACGGTTATTGGTCCCGTTGTGACTCCGCCGGAGTCAAAAGCGGTAGGAACAAAATCATCGGGAACAAAAAATGCAAGCAAAACAACGACGGAATAAAAAACAATAAGCAGTTTTGCAAGAGGAATACCAAAGCGTGTACGCAGCAATGCTATAACGAGAAACGCACCTACTCCAACAGCAACACACATAATCAAAACGGTATTCGGAATAGACGGCACCTGCTCTGCCAACACCTGCAAATCGGGCTCTGCAATAGTAATCAACACACCGAGAACAAAGCAAATAACCACCGGCAATATTATCTTTTTTGATTTGCTTATTTGTTTACCTATACCCTCGCCCAACGGTTCCATTGATATACCTGAACCGATATTAAAAAGGCTCATTCCTGCGATTAAAAGTAATGTGCCGAAAGCAAAAAGCACAAGCACTCCGGAATTAAGAGGAGATACTGAAACGCTGAGCAACAAAACAATTGCAGTTATGGGCAAAACTGATTGAAGGGATTCTTTTAAAGAACCATATATTTGTTTCACTTAACAACCTCCATTAAAAAACACAATAAAAATACCGGAGTTCTTTTAAGAAAGCAAAGTTCTCCGTATTTATAAATTTATCTTATACTAATTATAACGGAAAATAGTACCATTCGTCAATAAGTCAAAGTTTATGTTTAAAATAAATTTACAAAAAATACAAGATATTGTATATTTTTCGGCAAATAACAATGTTATTTCATCGACCGGATATTATTAAATGTAACTTGCCATTATTTTTATTTATTCTATTGAATTTGATTTCTAAAAAGTATATAATGACCTTGACAAATTATAACATTAGTAATTACATGAAATGGGGTTTAATTATGGCAAGATATGCAATTTACGGTGCAGGGTCTTTGGGTACTGTGCTCGGTGCATTTATTACAAAAAACGGCGGTGAGGTTGACCTTATCAACAGAAACAAGGCTCATGTTGAAGCACTTAACACAAATGGTGCAAAAATTATCGGCACGGTAGAAATGACAGTTCCTGTTAAAGCAATTACACCCGACCAAATGGAAGGCAAATATGATGTAATTGTGCTTCTTACAAAGCAGTTGTTCAACAAAGAGGTTGTGACAATGCTCAAAGATTATCTTACAGACGACGGTGTTGTTGTAACACTTCAGAATGGTATTCCCGAGCCTGCAATTGCTGAAATTATCGGCACAGAGCACACAATGGGTTGTGCGGTTGAATGGGGCGCAGCGTTAGTTGAGCCCGGTGTTTGCGAGCTCACAAGCGACAAGGATTCACTTTCATTCCATATGGGTAAAATGGACGGAATTACCGATGCACAGTTCAAAATGGTTAAGGATTTGCTTGAAATGATGTGCCCTGTTCACGAAGAAGAAAATCTTATGGGCGCTCGTTGGTCAAAGCTACTTATCAATTCTACATTCTCCGGTCTTGGTACAGTTGTTGGCGGTGTTTTCGGTGATGTTACAGAAGATAAAGACGGACAAAAGGTTGCTGTTCGCTGTATGAAAGAAATCATTGATGTTGGTCACGCATCGGGCGTTGAATTTGCACCTGTTCAGGGCAAGAATATTGTTTCTCTTTTCTATTGGAAAGGTGCATTAAAACGCGCATTTGCTTGCTTCTTACTCCCCATTGCGTTAAAGAAGCACCGCGATATTGAGCCCTCAATGCTTCAGGATTTAAAGAAAGGCAAGCCCTGCGAGGTTGACGCAATCAACGGCGTGGTTTGTGATTTCGGCAAGAAATACGGTGTTGCAACACCCATAAACGACCGAATTGTTGAGATTATCAAGAAAATACAGAACGGTGAGCTCAAAGCAACAAAAGAAAACTTTAAGTTGTTTGATGATTTGGTATAATGACCCCTCTGTCACTTCGTGACATCTCCATTACTCGTCTACCGGCTCAGACAGTGCTAATTCAGCGTCCACTGGACGCTCGCACCCTTTCAGGGGCGACAAGATAAAAAATTAGTTCCCGAGGAATTTCCTTGGGAACTTTTTTGTTAATATAGAATTTTCAGAATGACACGCACTCACTTTGTAGGGGCGATTCACGAATCACACGAAATTAGTTAACATATTCACTTGAGGGCGGTCGCTTCATGAAGCGACCCTACACGGTTACTGCTTCTGAATTAAATTGTTCTTGATTTTCAAGGGGCACATTTACCTCTTAACTAATACTGACAATAAGCAATTAAAACAATATCAAACTCATAAGTTTGGTAAATCTCATAATAAATTCCCGTCGCACCATAATCAATTGAAATCATTACACTGCTTTCATCCGGCTCGTCATAGTTATAGAACTCATCATTTGAATTGTCTTCTACAAGCTCATTAAGAATACTGGCGAATACCATTGTTGACTCTTGTTTATCATCGCATTCAATACGGAAATAATATTCATAAACATTAGTATTGTGCGGATACATTTGTCGTGTTGCATCTATCTGTATTGTTTGATTTTTATATGTAGTTTCATAAGTATTGGTCTTTGTGCCTGTCAACTCATAATCGGTTGCTTTTTCAATGGGGTCACCGAAGCATCTTGTTACATCACTCATTGAAGATGACCATGTAAGGTCGGGGGCTAAAAAGCACACGGTTTTATCTTTCATTTGCTCGGGCATTGGAGTGAAAATTCTAAAAAACAGCATGGGCAAGCTTATTAAAACCAATGCAGAGGCAACTATAATGCTGACAATTGATATGACCTTATTCAACTTTCTCTTTCCTTTCGCTAT
>CAZTLU010000013.1:0-11789 GCA_964614605.1 uncultured Eubacteriales bacterium | reverse complement strand
CTATAATGCTGACAATTGATATGACCTTATTCAACTTTCTCTTTCCTTTCGCTATCGATTCTCTCCCTCCGTCACGGCATTTGCCGTGCCACCTCCCTCGTCAGAGGGAGGCGAAGTGGGGGTTAATTAAGATTTGAAATTATTACTGCGATTATGGTGAATACGGCAAGCTCTGCGATACAGAACGCGGCAACTGCGCCGTAAATCTTTTTGTAGATACCCTTGCCGCGAATTGCTTTAATCAAGAAGATTACAAAGATTACTGCGGGAATTACTGCGAAAACGAAGATTAAGAACACCGCTGAAATGGTGTCTGTGGTGTCGTCGTCATACAAAATGCCGTAATCGTCTTCATAATATCTCTGCTCGGCTTCTTGAAGGTCTGCGAGCAAGATTTCGTCTGTAAGTTTATGAACGGTGAATTCGGTAAGGCTGCCGTTTTCATAATAATCGAAGAAAAAATCGGTTTCGTCAATACCCATTTCTGCGAAATCCAAATAATAGAATTCATCATTCATAGCGAACAGTAGTCCTGCACTTATAGAAATGGTGCCATCGCTGTTTGAAGCAGTTACATAGTAAAAATCATACAAATCGAGAAGGTCATTTCCGTTAAAAGTAACGGGTTCACCGAACAATGCTGATTTTTCTGCGGTTACTATATTTCCGTCGGGCCACATAAAATCAATTAAATAATGCTCTGAATTGCCGCTGATAACATTATTGTAGTCTTCAAGATATGAATCTTCAAGAAAATATACTGTGAGTGATGAGCCGTCATCATAATAAAGCTCAATGCGATACATACTTGTTGCAAGGTTTACTTCAATATAAATATCATTGAGATTTTTTCTCTGCTCATCGGTCAATTCAAGATAAGCACTGCTGCGGAGATTTTCGTCACGCTCATCTTCAGCAACTACGGTATAAGCGAAATCGGTTGAAAGCATTGACATATTAACGCGTGAAAAAGGCTCGCCGTCAACATAAAGCTTTGTATAATCATCTGAAAATCTGATTATAGGTTGCTTATCATATATGGGGTAATTATATGTATCATAAATATCTTCTTCATAAAAAACGTCTTCGTCAATCTCTACATCCACTATGGGCATATCCTCTGCAAAAGAACTTACCGCAAAGCAGGAGAAAATGAGCATAAATGCGAACATTATTGATAATATTTTTTTCATTTCAACCCCTCCTTAGCTTAAATTGAGCTTGCGGTCAAGCATCCAATACTGTAATGAATAAAGCACTCCGCAGAAAATTGACATAAACAGGATTAAACCGAATAAAATCAGTGACACAACCTTTACCGTGTTCTGTTCAGAAAGATTCCAGAGCCAACTGTCAATGCTGTTGATACCGAAAAGCCAGAACATCTGAATGATAAAGCTGAATACGCTGTTTGCCGCATAGTAAATACCGATTGCGGTAATCACCTTTGCTTTTTTGGCGATAATTGACGCAACTGTTATGCAAGAGAACATAAACAGAATTGAGAAAACAACAAGCAGCATTACAATTACAATTGCCTCAATAAGCCAAAGGGCATAATATCCTAAATAGTCATCGCGTAAAAATTCTTTAGCAAAATCGTTGACAAAGCTATTCAAAAAGTAATCTGTGAAAATGTCCTTATAAAATCCCACACAAACCATCACAAGAATATCAATTATAATTACAAGAGCTGTAAGTATTGTTGTGGTTGTGCTGACAATAAGCTTTGAATTAAGTAGCTGACTGCGTTTTACGGGCAAGGTGAAGGTTAAATAGCCCTCATCAGTAAAGAAATTCTTATAAAATCTTGAAAAAATCAGGATTGTTGACAGTATTGCAAATGCCACAAGTCCCAAAACAACTATAATCATCAAAAGAGTTGCTACTACATAAAGCACATCGGGAAGGTCTTTTTCATTGGCGAAAACCGAAATACACCATCCGCCTGCAAAAGCAAGAGCTACTGATGAAAGTGCGGCAATCCACCAATATTTAAGCACGGCTTTGAAATCATATCTTAAAAGCTTTCTTAACATCTGAATACCTCCTTAAACAACTCGTCAAGGGATTTTCCGCTCTCATTGCGGGCTTCTTCGGCATTGCCTGCACGAAGAATTCTTCCGCCGTAGCCGAGGAATACGAAATCATCAAGCACCTGCTCAACATCGGTAATAAGATGTGTTGTGATTATGATTGTAGCCTCAGGGTTATAATTGCTTACGATTGTGCTCAAAATATATTCTCTCGCGGCAGGGTCAACGCCTGCGATGGGTTCGTCAAGAAGATAAAGCTTTGCATCTCTTGACATTACGAGAATTAACTGAACCTTTTCTTTTGTACCCTTTGAGAGTGATTTGAGGTTTGCTTTGGGGTCAATGGCAAGGTCTGCTAAAAGTCTGTAAGCTCTTGCCGTATCAAAATCCTCATAGAAATCTTCAAAATAATCAACCAATTCCTCGACTTTCATATTTGAGCTGAAATATGTACGCTCGGGCAAATATGAGATTAACGCTTTGCTCTTTTCACCCACGGGATTGCCCGCAACGATAATTTCGCCGCTGTCTGCCTGCAAAAGCCCTGAAATCAGCTTCATTAAAGTGGATTTTCCGCAACCGTTGGGCCCCAAAAGACCTATGATTTTTCCTGCGGGAATATTTATATTGAAATTGTAAAGCACGGGAAAATTCTTTTTATATGATTTTGTTAAACACTTACATTCAAGAATGTTCATACCATTACCTCCTCAATCATTTTTATAGCTTGTTCTTTGGAAATTGACAATTCTCTCATATCCTTTGAGAATTCGCGGACAAGCTGTTCTGCCATTCGCTTTCTGCATACTTCGACTACCTGTTCGTCGTCAGTGACAAATCTGCCGAGAGTTCCCTTTGAAATAATAAGGCCCTCGTTTTCAAGCTCTGAGAATGCGTGCTGAACCGTATTGGGATTTACCGCCGCCTCTAAGGCTATCTGACGCACGCTGGGGATTTGCTCGCCTGCCGAGTATTCCCCTGACAAGACCTTACGCACAATGCGTTCTGAAATCTGCAAATATACCGGTCTGTCTGAAGAAAACTTCCAAGCCATAATATCACCTCACTTGTATTACTGTGTTAATACAATGATACAACCATATGCAATATTTGTCAATAGATATTTTATTATTTATTTAAAATGATACGCGGCGGCATTGCATGCAAACTGACGACCACGATAGTACGTCACCCTCCCTCACCGAGGGAGGTGTCAACGCATAAGCGTTGACGGAGGGAGTTTATATGATTTTTACTCCCCCGGTCAGCTTCGCTGACAGCCCCCTCAAAGATGGGGCGAAACGGGGCGACGAATAGACCGGCAGTCGCTTCGCTCAGAATGACACACAATGACTTTAGTGTCCTCTGCACTCTTTACTTCATTTGCTTTTGTCATTTTTCATAAATTTTTTACAAAATATTTTTCAAAGTGCTGATATATAATTCTTGAATTCCCAAATACTATGGTATATAATATTGACTGGTATGTTTTATTTGGGGAATACATTATAAAAGGAAGAAAAAATATGGAACTTTCAAAGAAAAATGTGAAAATTATTCTTGGAATAATCACCTTCGGAATACTTTTATTCTCGGCTACCCAGCATTTGTCGGCTGTGGGCGCATTTCTTGGCGGAATTCTTAAAATTGTGGCTCCGCTGATTGTAGGCTTTTGTCTTGCGTTTATCCTCAACATCATTATGACTCAGCTTGAAAATAAAGTTTTTGGATTTATGGGCAAAAGCAAAAAGGCATTTGTAAGAAAAATGCAACGCCCCGTAAGCCTTGTTTCTACAATCATTTTAATGCTCGCCTTTGTGGTTTTACTTCTTTTCATTATTATTCCCGCACTTAAAGACTCGGTTGATTTACTGGTAGCAAAATTCCCCGGTTATTACAACAGTGTTGTAAGCTGGATTGATTCACTTATCAAGAAATTTGAACTTGACATAAGCACAGAGGCTCTTCACAATCCGAAATTCACAATCAATGACATTATGTCGATGGTTGAAAAGGTATTCACATTTGAGACAACGGGCGATATTCTCAACACAACTGTGGGTGTTACCTCATCAGTAATTTCAGGCGTTGCAAATTTTGCTTTAGGCTTTATTATTGCGATTTATATGCTTGCTGAAAAAGAAAGAATCGGCAAATTTACCCGCAGAGTGCTTGAGGCAACCTTACCCGAAAAGATTACTGACAAAATAAATAATGTATCGAATGTAGCGGCTTCTTCTTTCTCAAGCTTTATTACAGGTCAGTTCACTGACGCATTACTTTTGGGAGTTATGTGCTTTATAGGTTCATCAATTCTGCGTATTCCCAACGCGGCGGTTGTATCTGTAATAATCGGTATTTCAGCGATTATCCCGGTAATTGGTCCCATCGTGGGCGAAGTCATAAGCGTGCTTATTCTGCTTATGGAAAGTCCCATAAAGGCGCTTATTTTCTTAATATTTATCCTCATTTTACAGGCTATTGACAACAACTTTATTTACCCGAGAATTGTGGGTAAATCAGTAGGACTTCCCGGTATTCTCGTATTTATTGCGGTAGTACTGGGCGGTAATCTTGGCGGAATTATGGGTGTGCTTTTAGGTGTACCCACCGCGGCGGCACTCTACGCCCTCTGCGTTGAGTGGCTTAAATCAAAAAGCAAACAAAAAAGACTTGAAAAAAAGGCAGAAGAGGTTGAAGAAGTAACTGAATCTGCGGAACAATAAACATCCCGGCGGTGACAATTATGCGTAAATTAGGCTTTGACAATGACAAATACCTTCGTATGCAATCAGAGCATATCAAGGAAAGAATCAACAAATTCGGCGGTAAGCTATACTTAGAATTCGGCGGAAAAATCTTTGACGATTACCATGCCGCAAGAGTTCTGCCCGGCTTTAAGCCCGACAGTAAGATGAAGATGCTTCTTCAGCTTAAAGATGATGCTGAAATTATTATTGCAATCTGTGCAAAAGACATTGAAAAGAATAAAATCCGCAGTGATTTGGGCATCACTTATGACCTTGACGTACTTCGTCTTATTGACATTTATCACAGTTTCGGTCTTTATGTGGGCGGTGTTGTGCTTACACAGTTCGCAAATCAGCCCGCGGCAATTGTTTTTGAACAAAAATTGCAGAGCCTTGGCATAAATGTTTACCGTCACTACCCCATTGACAATTACCCAATGGATGTTCAGCTTATTGTAAGCGACGAGGGATACGGTAAAAATGATTATATTGAGACAAGCCATTCACTTGTTGTGATTACCGCCCCCGGCCCCGGCAGCGGAAAAATGGCAGTTTGTCTTTCACAGCTTTATCACGAGCACAAGCGTGGAATCAAGGCGGGTTATGCAAAGTTTGAGACCTTCCCAATCTGGAATTTGCCTCTCAAGCACCCTGTAAATTTGGCTTACGAGGCGGCAACCGCTGACCTTAACGATGTCAATATGATTGACCCCTATCACCTTGAAGCATACGGCGAAACCACCGTTAACTACAATCGCGATGTTGAAAACTTCCCCGTGCTCAACACAATTTTTGAAGAGATTTACGGTGTATCGCCCTACAAGTCACCTACAGATATGGGTGTTAATATGGCGGGCAACTGCATTATTGACAATGACATTGTATGCACTGCATCAAAGAAAGAAATTCTGCGCCGTTACTGCAATTACCTTGTTCAGCAGAAGAACAACAAAAAGGTTGCGGAGGAGCTTCACAAAATTGAGCTTATTATGAAGCATCTCAATATTTCAAACGCTGACCGTCCCGTTATTTCGGCGGCGCTTGAGCTTTCTGAAAAGACAGATGCACCCGCAACTGCAATTGAGCTTTTCGACGGCAGAATTATTACAGGTAAGGCGGGCGAGCTTTTGAGCTCATCATCTGCAATGCTTTTAAATGCTCTTAAGGCGATTGCAGGACTTGACGATGAAATTCTGCTTATTACCCCAACGGTATTTGAACCTATTAAGCAGCTTAAAATCCGTATGCACGAGAGAGATACAAGTCTTCACCCCGAAGAAGTACTCATTGCTCTTTCAATCTGTGCCACAATGAACCCCTTGGCACAAAAGGCATTGGAGGCTATCAAGCATCTCGTTGGTTGTGATGTGCACTCAACAGTTGTGCTTTCAAGTGCGGATAAGGAAATTCTTCGTAAGCTTGGCTTGAACGCAACCTTTGAGCCATATAAGAAGAATGATAATCTTTATTATAATTAAACCTCATATTCCCTCATGGATTTTCTCTGTGAGGGAATAATCTTTTTTTAATTGTTAACAATTTATACATTGACTTGTAAATTTTAGGATAGTAAAATATGTGTATAAAATGTGAGACAAAGATATTTCACATACGCCTTTGGCGTACTTCATAGCGAATGCTGCTTCATCTTTTATTTAATGAAGTATTGCTTGCACAATATGAAGTAAAACAATTTTTCAAAATTGCTTTTTATTTATGGCGGTGACAAAATGAGTCTTGTTGAAGTTCGTAATATGTATAAAATCTACAACCCCGGTGAAAATGAAGTGCGCGCCATTGACGGCATTTCGCTCACCATTGAAAAGGGTGAATTTGTGGCAATTATCGGTCAATCCGGCTCAGGTAAATCCACACTTATGAATATGCTGGGTCTTCTTGATGTTCCCACAAGCGGAACATATCTTCTTGACGGTATTGACACGGCAAATATGGAAGACGACGAGCTTTCTGAAATCAGAAACAAAGAAATCGGCTTTATTTTTCAGGGCTTTAACTTAATTCCCAGCCTTACGGCAGTTGAAAATGTTGAATTGCCCCTCGTTTACCGCGGTATGAAAAAGGAAGAGCGCAACAAATTAGCTCTCGAGGCTTTAGACAGAGTTGGTCTTTCACACCGTCTTGACCATCTGCCCAAGCAGATGTCGGGCGGTCAGCAACAGAGAGTTGCAATTGCCCGTGCAGTTGCGGCACGCCCCCCTGTTATTCTTGCTGACGAGCCCACGGGTAACCTTGACTCTCACTCCGGCGTTGAGGTTATGAAGATACTTCACGAGCTCCACGAAGAAGGCAGAACCGTTATACTTATTACCCACGATAACGAAATTGCAAAAGAGGCGCAGAGGGTAATTCGTATTCAGGACGGACAAATCGTTTCGGACATTATGAACAGATAATAATAATTTGTTTATTATTTAACAAAGCTCCAAAAAATTTATAAAAAAATTAAAAAAAATGGGAAAAATACTACAAAAAATGTGGTATTTTTTCTTTTTTTATGGTAAAATTTTCAAGTGTATTATTAACTTTCTCTTGGAGGGATAAGAATGAAAAGAAATGGTGTTTTCAAAAAGCTTTTCTGCGTAATTCTTGCAGTAGCAGTTTTTGCTGTAAGTGTTCCTTTTACGGCACTTGCATTGCCCGCTGACGAGGTGAATTTTGCAATTATCAGTGATATTCACTATTTTTCAGAATCTGCAATGGGCTACACAGATGAGGACCGTCAGGAGTTCACCGAAATTATGTTGATGAACAACTCCACAACCGGTCTTGCCCCCTATCTTACAGACGCCGCAATGGCTAATGTTACCGCTATGGCACTTAACGGAGAAATTGATTTTCTTTTACTCCCCGGTGACTTGACCCGTAACGCAGAGCAGTCAGCTCACGAAGCACTTGCAGCTCGCCTTAAGGTGTTTGAAGAAACAACAGGCGTACCCGTTTATGTTATTAACGGTAACCACGACATTAACAACCAGAGAGCTATGTACTATGACGGTGAGGAGCTTGTAAGCGTTGAAGATTCTCCGGAAATGAGAGATGCACTTGACACCACACCCGAAGAGTTTGAAGCTATTTATGCTGACTTCGGCTACACCGCAGAGGGCGGATATTATAGCCGTTACAAAGAGCACGCAGAAAACAGCGAGGGCTCACTTTCATATGCTACCGATATTGACGACAATTACCGTCTTATTGCTATTGACTCGCAGCTTTATTCTGCTGACAACACAGATTCTGGTCTTGACGAGCAGGAAACTGCAGGTCAGGTTTCTGACGAGCTTTTGGCTTGGGTACTTGATGAATGTGCAAAGGCAGAAGCTGACGGCAAAACAATCATCGGTATGATTCACACAAACACAATCCCACACTTTGAAGTTGAAGTTGACCTTTTTGACAACTTTGTTCTTCGTGATTGGGAAAAGTTTGCTGACGCAGTTGCAGACGCAGGTATGCACTTTACTGTTTCAGGTCATGTTCATATGCAGGATATGGCATCTTATGTCAACGACAACGGCGAAACTATCACAGACATTGTTACAACCTCGCTCTTAAGCTATCCCAACCAGTTCAGAACTGTTAATATGCAGACTTCTTTGAACGGCGACATCACAATGAGCTATGATACACACGATGTTGACGAATATGTTCCTGTTTACATTAACGGTGTTGCACAACCCACGCCCTTTAAGTATCAGACCTGGGCTTACAACTTTGGCGGTTCAGATATTAAAACATTTGTAATGAACGTTCTTGAATATCAGCTTCGTTACGGCTTCGGCAAGGATGTTAAGGACGCAGGCGGACTTTATTGGTATCTTGACGATATGGTTGGTATGAGTAACATTCTTGACGGTGTTACAGGTAATGAGTTTTTTGACGGTGTCGGTAATGCGGCACTGAATACAATTGTATATTCGCTTTGCCACCAGCTTGACAGAAAATTATTGACTGATGTTGATAAAACTCTTGAAATTCTCAGTCCTATACTTGACAAGCTTCTTGACACTAAGGTTTCTGATGTACCTTGCACAGTATTTGCAGACACTCTCGGCTTCCAGAGTAAATATGACTACGGTACAATCGGTGACCTTGTTTCAACAGTTCTTGCATACCACACCACAAACAACGAAGACCCCAACAACGATGCATTCCTTCAGAATGCTCTCGACCGTTTCTATAACGGCGAAAATGCAGAAACAATTGTAAGCGTATTACTTGATGTTGTTCTTAACGATATTCTTCAGGATGTAATTCTTGACAGCCTTAATATCGACTTCATATCCTTTGGTTCTAACCTTGGTCCTTCAATTATTCCTGATATGAATTTGGTTATTTATGAACTGATTACCGGTGAAGAATGGGAAGGCTTCGGCATTGACGATGTAATTTCACTTATTCTTATGACAGGTGTTGTAGGCGGTGACTCATTAAGCGATGTTGTTTATTCAGTTCTTGACGAATATCTCACACAGAGCCAATATGACATTATCGACGGTGAATTCTACCGCATTATTAAGGATTTGACACACGACGAAAATCCCTCATATATGGCTGACCTCGAGGGTACAGTAACTTATTCAGGCAAGGTAGCAGTACCGTTAAGTCAAGATAATCTTCGTCTCCCCTCTCATGTTGCAGTAACATTCGGTGAAGACACTTCTTCATCAGTTAACATCAGCTATGTGACAAAATACAGCATAACTGATACAGATATTCAGATTGTACCCTATTCAGAAAATCCCGATTTCAGCAAGGGCACAACAGTTGACGCTGACATCAAGACAAATTGTGAAATTGAGGCAACTCGCGAATATGCTTCAATTGATTTAGGCTTTATCGGAATTCTTTATCATCAGGTTGAGGTTAACCGCCACACAATTGAGATTACAGGTCTTGAGGAAGGCACAAAATACTGCTACCGCATTGGTGACGCAGAGCGTGGTTGGTGGAGTGAAACAGGCGTAATTGATACCGCTGACAACTCAACATCATTCAGCTTCTTCCATGTAACAGACCCGCAGAGTGTTACTGAAAAGCAGTACACATACGATTGGGCGGCAACACTTGAAACTGCATTTGCAAATCACGACGCAGATTTCATTCTCAACACAGGTGACCTTGTTGACAACGGTAATGACTTTGTTGAGTGGCAGAGAATGTTCAACCTTGCCTCTGACACACTTATGGACACAGTTATGATGACTGCTGCAGGTAACCACGAAGAGCGCGGTGACTATGCTAACATCGAAAACTTTGTTTACTCAAACGCTCCCGAGCAGGACACAACAACAGGTGTTTACTACTCATTCGATTATAACACCGCTCATGTGGCAGTGCTTAACACAAACAATCTTAACGAAGACGGCTCACTTTCAAACGACCAGCTTGAATGGCTCAAAGCAGATATGAATGCAAGCGATAAGGCTTGGAAGTTCGTAGCCCTCCACAAGGCAGTTTATTCAAACGGCTCACACTTTGATGATGACGATGTAACTGCTCTTCGTGCACAGCTTCAAAGTCTTATGCCCGAGCTTGACATTGATGTTGTATTCCAGGGTCACGACCATGTTTATATGCGTACAGATGTTATGAACAACAACGCAGTTGTAGCTACTGAAACACAGACTCTTACCTACAACGGACTCCAGTACACCTCAAAGATTACGCCCGATGGTACAATCTATTCAATCAACGGCACCGCAGGCTCAAAGCATTATGAGCCCAAGGCAGAAAGTGAAACCTCAGGCACCTTCCCCTCAGGCGAAGCCGTTATTTACCTTGAGGTTCCCTCATATTCATACATTCAGATTGACGGCGGAAACCTCTATTTCGACTCATACAGCGTTGAAAACGGTGAAGAAACAAGAGTTGACCAGTTTGCAATCTCAAAGGTAATTACTCTGGAAGACGGCACAATTATTGACGGCACAAACGGAAACAAGGTTGACGACTCAAACAAGAATGATACCAACAATGAAGATAGCAATACAAACAGCGGTCCAGATATTATAGACAACATTGCAGACACATTCCGTGAAAATAAGGTTTACGGTTATGTGGCAACCGCTATCGGTGCACTTCTTGTTATTGCAGGCGTTGTTACAACAATTGTTGTTGTAAGACGCAGAAGAGAAGATGCGTAAAAAATCGTAATTATAAATGCGTAATTCGTAATTGACGGCGAGAGAAATCTCGCCGTTTTTTTATAAAATTCTCTCTGCACCGCCGATTGCCTCTGATAGAATTCTCGTTCCTAAACAAAATCCGTCACAAAAAGCTTGCTCACTTATTAAAACAATGTATTCATCTATACATTGTTCGTATTTCTCTAAAATCGCTTTTGTATCTTCATTAAGATTTTCTTTCAGCTTATAAAAGTTCTTTTCGATTAGTATTTCACTTCTTCTCATTTCGATATTCCCATTACCCAAAATATTTTTGGGTTCAAGCTGTCCCCTGTAAAGTTGAGCTATCGTGTTTGACATATTATCAACTCCAAACATTTATTATAGCAATATCATAACACCGTTTGATATTAAAATCAATAGTATCATTTGATATTATGATATTATTTTTTTAGGAGTGATAACTATGAAAACAGCAGAAAGAATACGCAGTTTAAGAGAAGATAAGGACTTAACGCAAACTTTTATTGCAAATCTTCTGAATACTTCACAGACTGTTTATAGCAGATACGAAAGAAACGAAAGAAGCTTACCCATAGAAATGTTATATGAATTATGTGATTTTTATAATGTATCTGCTGATTATATTCTTGGTAGAACAGATAACCCGAAAACGAATAAATAATGTATAACGCACATACTCTGCACCAAAATATGCTTTTGATTTTCGTGTAAAATATATTAAAATTATACACAAATGGTACCAAGGTGGTGAGTATTATGACCGAAAAAGTTGATGTAAGATTAAGATTGCCGCAAGAGTTAAAGGACAAATTGCAAAAAGAAGCTGAAAAACA
>CAZTLU010000012.1:0-31219 GCA_964614605.1 uncultured Eubacteriales bacterium | reverse complement strand
TAAAACCCTAAATCTCGCTTGAGATTTAGGGTTTTTCTACAGACTGAGGCGAGGTTTTTAACCTTGCCTTAATTTTGTGTGTTATCTAAAATATTATTGTATAAATCTTTCAAAACATTAAAAAACATCTGTTATTTTTGCAAAATATATGATATGATATTATTTGTATAACTATGTTTATTCCAATCCTTTTCATTTTTGAAAGAAGATGAAGTCAAAATGTCAAAAAAATGTGATGTGCTTATAGTCGGTTGCGGTGTTGCAGGACTTAATACGGCGCTTTCATTACCCGAAAATTTGAATATTATAATGCTTGCCAAAAAGAGCAATACCGATTCAAACTCCTCACTTGCGCAAGGTGGTGTTGCGGCGGTTCTCGATTTAGAGAATGACAGCTTTGAAATGCATATTAACGATACTATGATTGCAGGTCAGCAGGCAAACGATATCGACGCAGTTACAACTCTTGTCCACGAAGGACCCGCCGAAGTTCGCAAAATTATCGAATACGGCGTTGAGTTCGATAAACGCCCCGACGGTGAGCTTAATATGACTCTCGAGGGCGGTCATAGCCGCCGCAGAATTGTTCACCATAAAGACACAACGGGTGCCGAAATGGTTCGCGCAATGGTTGCCGAAGCAAAAACAAGAAATAATATCACAATTATTGAAAATACTCCGGTATTCAAGCTTGAAAGAGTAAAAAGCGGTATTTGTGCCCACATCTTGACAGAAGACGGTCAGGACGAAATTTTCGCAAGCTATTGCGTATTGGCAACGGGCGGTATCGGGCGTGTTTATAAATACACCACCAACCCAAGCGTTGCAACAGGCGACGGTATCCGTCTTGCCTTTGAATTGGGTGCACGCATTAAAGATTTAAGCTATGTGCAGTTCCACCCCACAGCCTTTAATTCCGATAATAACGAGCAGTTCCTCATAAGCGAGGCAGTACGCGGTGAGGGCGCATATCTTCTCAACTGCAATAAAGAACGCTTTATGCACCGTTATGACGAAAGATTAGAGCTTGCCCCGCGCGATGTGGTTTCAAAGTCAATTATTATTGAATCCCGCCGAACAGGCAGTAACAATTTCTATCTTGATATTACCCACCGTGACCGCGAATATCTTCTCAATCGTTTCCCGGGAATTCATCAGGGTTGCTTGAAGTATAATGTTGATATTACAAAGGATTTAATTCCCATTTTCCCGTGTCAGCATTATTTGATGGGCGGAATTGAAGTGGATTTGAATTCCCGTACAACAGTTTCCCGACTTTACGCAGTGGGCGAGTGCTCAAATACAGGCGTTCACGGTAAAAACCGCCTTGCAAGTAATTCACTTCTTGAAGCACTTGTGTTCGGCAAGCGTTGTGCAGATGATATTGTGCGTTGTATAGAAATGGGATATCCCCAGGTCAAAGAAACCGAAGTCGAAAAACAAGACCTTAACGGAGCCCCACTTTTAAAGGGTGTGCGCACAGAAATCCGCAATATTATGCAGCGTTCATATTTCGTAATGCCCGCCAATGAAGATGCAGTTCGAAACGGTTATAAACGAGTACGCGAAATCTTAACAAGACTTAAAAACGGTAAATTCAAAATTACTCCCGACTATTGCGAAGCCTTGAGCCTTGCAACAGTTGCCTATATAATTCTCAAGGAGGTTAACGACAAATGAAATTAAATCAGTTTTATGTTGACAATCTTATAAAGGAAGCAATCAGCGAAGATATTAACTATATCGACGTTTCAGCGGATTATTTAATTCCCGAAGAGCAACGCAACGACTCATATTTTGTAGCAAAGGCAGACGGAGTTCTCTGCGGACTTGATATCGCAATGCGAGTGTTCACACTCCTTGACGATACTTTCACCTATACGGTTCATAAAAATGACGGTGAAGAAGTAAAGGCAGGGGATTTAATCGTTGAATTCAACGGTAAAACCGCTTGCTTACTCAAAGGCGAAAGAACGGCTCTTAATATCATTCAGCATATGTCGGGCATTGCAACAGCGACAAATAAAGCAGTTAAGCTCTGTGAGGGCACAAACGCATCTGTTACCGATACAAGAAAAACCCTCCCGGGACTTCGCGCATTGCAAAAATATGCAGTAGTCTGCGGCGGCGGCAAAAACCATAGATATAATCTCTCTGACGGCGCAATGCTTAAGGATAACCACATCGACGCAGGCGGAGGAATCACAAATGCAGTTGCAATTCTCCGTTCAAAGCTTGGTCATATGGTTAAAATCGAGGTTGAAACCCGCAACTTTGAAGAAGTTAAAGAAGCAGTTTCAGCAGGTGCCGACATCATTATGCTTGACAATATGACCAACGAGCAGATGTCAGAATGCGTAAAATTCATTGACGGCAGAGCAAAAACAGAGGCATCGGGCAACATCACTCTCGATAATATCGCAGAGGTTGCAAAAACAGGTGTTGATATAATCTCGCTTGGTGCACTCACTCACTCCGTAAAAGCCTTTGATATCTCAATGAAAATGAAATGATGAATTATAACCAATCAGTAGAATACATTCACTCACTTTTAGCCTTTGGAATTAAGCCCGGGCTTGAGCGAATTTCTATGCTTTTAGATTTGCTTGGTAATCCGCAAGATAACCTCAAAACCGTGCATATTGCAGGCACAAACGGTAAAGGCTCAACCTCAACAATGCTTTCGAATATGCTAATTGCCGAGGGCCACAAAACAGGGCTTTTCACTTCGCCCTATGTTATTGATTTTTGTGAACGCATACAAATAGGTGGCGAGAATATCTCAAAGGATTTACTTGCCGAAAGTGTCACAAAGGTCCGTGAAAAAATCGAGGAATTAAATAAAAAAGATATAATAATCACCGAGTTCGAGGCTATCACCGCCGCCGCATTCCTTTGCTTTTATGAGCAGGGCTGCGAATGGGCAGTAATCGAAGTAGGTCTCGGCGGTCGCTTTGACGCAACCAATGTACTCAAAAAGCCCGAGGCAGTAGTACTCACCTCAATTTCCCTTGACCACACAAAGATTTTAGGCGATACCGTTTCGCAAATCGCCTTTGAAAAATGCGGAGTTATCAAGGCGGGCACAAGGGTTGCAACCTCGCTTAATCAAAAAGCAGACGCCTTTAATGTAATCCGTAAGACTTGTGAGGACAAAGGTGCAAGACTTATTTTTACTAACCCGAAATCCGTGCAGATTACCGCAGATTCAATCTTCGGCACAGAATTTGCTTATGGCGGAAATACCTACAAAACAAGGCTTACCGGTAATCATCAGATTGAAAACACAGTCAATGCCATTGAGTGTGCAAAGGTGCTCGGAATCAGCGAAAACGCAATCGCACAAGGCATTGCAAATACTAAAATGCTTGCCAGAATGGAAATAATCAGCAAAGAGCCATTGATTATCCGTGACGGCGGTCATAATGAGGGCTGTGCAAATGCACTTCACGATTTTCTCATAAAATACAATGTGAAAAACATCAATATGCTCATAGGTCTTATGGCTGATAAGGATGTTGAGGGTTATGTGAGGAAAATTGCACCACTTTGCAAGTCAGTTGTAACAGTAACACCAAGTAATCCAAGAGCATTAGACTGTGAAAGCTTAAAAGCCATTGCAGAAAAATACTGCAAAAACACAAAATCTATAAATAATCCCCAAATGGGATATAAATATATTCTTTCAAACACCAAAAAAGATGAAACAATACTCGTCTGTGGCTCATTCTATATGATGAGTGATGTTTTTGGCGAATGAGGAAGGGGCAAAACCTATGTATAAAGATTTTATTGAAGACAGAATTAACGTGTTTCTTGAAGAATTTGAGAAGCTTATTATCAAAAAGAATGTTCCTGTAACAGACTTTCTTTATAAGGAATGTGATTATAAGGTAGGTAACGATTTACCCGAAATTGATGACACATTCCGCCTTTTTACACCCTATAAAGACCGTTGGGGCGGCAAAAAGGACAAGCACGCTTGGTTTTATAACGAAATCACCGTGCCCGAGGATTTCACAGACGGCGAAATTCAGCTTTCAGTAGCCTCTGACGCCCGCCTTGGTTGGTGCGATATCAACCCGCAGTTTATCGCTTATGTTGACGGTAAGCTTCAGCAGGGTATCGACAAAAATCACCGTGAGGTATTTTTGACAAGTGGCACACATAAGGTTTATCTTTATGCTTATTCAGGCAGTGTTCACGATGAATGGGTGGATTTTCTCACAAATCTTCAGCTCGTTGACGAGAAAACCCGCAAGATTTTCTATGATATAAAGGTTCCTTTTGAAATTCTTGCCTATGAAGATGAGAATTCACGCAACTATTTTGAAATTAAGAAGCATCTTAATAATGCACTTAATTTCATTGATATGCGTGAGCCTTATTCAGCGGAGTATTATGCTTCTCTTGACAAGGCAGGGGAGTATCTCGAAAAAGAATTCTACGGCAAATATTGTCGTGAGGGCGAGGTGCACGCCTTCTGCATCGGTCATACTCATATTGATGTGGCTTGGGAATGGACTCTTGCACAGACCCGTGAAAAAGTTCTTCGCTCATTTGGGACTGTGCTCGCCCTTATGAAGAAATACCCCGAATATAAGTTTATGTCAAGCCAACCCCAGCTTTATAAATATCTTAAAGAAGAAAGCCCCGAGCTTTACGAAGAGGTTAAAGAAATGGTCAAGCAGGGCCGTTGGGAAGTTGAAGGCGGTATGTGGGTCGAAGCCGACTGTAACCTTTGCAGTGGTGAAAGTTTAGTCCGTCAGTTCCTTTACGGCAAACGCTTTATGATGCGGGAGTTCGGCGTTGACAGTAAAATCCTCTGGTTGCCCGATGTTTTCGGTTATTCAGCGGCACTTCCGCAGATTTTGCAGAAATGCGGTGTTGATAAATTTGTAACCTCAAAAATCGGCTGGAACGAAATGAATAAAATGCCCTATGATACATTCATCTGGCACGGCATTGACAATACACCCGTTTTCACTCACTTTATGACCGCACAGGATAAGCACAGGGGAGTAGAGCCCGCAACAAATGTTACATATAACGCAAAGCTCAATGCAAATCAGCTTCGCGGTGCCTATGACCGTTATCAGCAAAAGGATTTATATGATAATGTGCTTATTACCTTTGGCTTTGGTGACGGTGGCGGCGGCCCAATCCGTAAGGACTTGGAAAGCTTTGACCGCTTAAAGCACGGTATCCCCGGTACTTCAACACCCAAAATGGCTTTTGCAGGCGAGTTCTTTGATGATATTAAGGCAAAGACCGAGAATAATCCACGAATTCCTCATTGGTCAGGCGAATTATATCTTGAGTTCCATCGCGGAACATATACCTCACAGGCAAAGAATAAAAAGAATAACCGTAAATCAGAATTTATGCTTCAGCGTGCAGAATCTCTTTCTCTTATTGCCGAGCATTTAAACGGCTATAAATACCGTAAAGAAGATTTGCAGAACGCTTGGGAAACTGTACTTCTCAATCAGTTCCACGATATTATTCCCGGCTCATCAATCCACGAGGTTTATGAGGTTTCTGACAAGGATTACGCAAGAATTGCCGAAGCAGGCAACGGCGCAATTGAAAGCTCAACAAAGGCAATTGCAGAAAATGTTAATGGTGATTATGTGGTGTTCAACCCCCATTCATTTGCTAACAGCGGTGCAGTTGAGGCTGACGGCAAGTGGTATTATGTTGAGAATGTTGCACCCAAGGGCTATAAGGCAGTAACTCTTAAAGAAGAGCCCTCAAGAGTTATCGTAACAGAAAACTCAATCGAAAATGATTTCTTCCGTCTTGCTCTTGACGAAAAGGGTACATTCACATCAATTTTTGACAAGAGAAATAACCGCGAAGTCCTCAAAAACGGTCAGCGTGGTAATGTGATTACCGCTTATGAGGATTACCCACGCGAGTATGATAACTGGGAAATCAGCAGTTATTACACCGAAAAGCATTGGGAGGCAGACGAGGTTCAGTCTGTTGAAATTCTTAATGAAGGCGAGCGTGCAGGTCTTAAGATTACAAAGAAATTCAAGAACAGCACAATCGTTCAGAGTATCTACCTTTACAATAATATCGACAAAATTGATTTTGACACATATATGGATTGGAAAGAATCCCACCTTGTACTCAAAACCGCTTTCCCCGTTGATGTGAACACAAATAAGGCAACCTATGATATTCAGTTCGGTTCTGTTGAAAGACCTACTCATAAGAATACAAGCTGGGATGCGGCTCGCTTTGAGGTTTGCGCCCATAAGTATTGTGATTTGTCAGAATATGGCTATGGCGTGAGCCTTATGAATGATTGTAAATACGGTCACGCAATCCACGACGGAATAATGAGCCTCACAATGCTTAAATGTGGCACTTTCCCCGACCCCGATGCCGATAAGTGCGAGCACCGTTTCACATATTCACTTTATCCCCACGCAGGCGACTATCGTGAGGCAGGCACAATTCAAAAGGCATATGACCTCAACATTCCAATGCTTGCAGTCAAGGGCGGCGAGGGTAATCTTCCCACAGAGTATTCACTCTTTACAGTTGACAAAGATAATGTAATCTTTGAAACTGCAAAGAAAGCAGAAGATGATGACTCACTCATTCTCCGCGGATGTGAATATTACAATAAGCGCACCACCGCAAAGATTTCATTCGGTATAGATATCAAAAAAGCATATCTTTGCGATATGCTTGAAAATAATATTGAAGAATTGAATGTGGAGAATAATACAATCCATGTCAACTTCAAACCTTATGAAATAATAACATTAAAAATCGAAGAATAAAAAATAAGGGCGGGAACAGAATTCCCGCCTTTGCTTTTATAATTGCGTCGCAGACCCAACATTTTGCACTTTGCATTTTGAATTTTGCATTAAAAAAGCACCGCAGGGTGCTTTTTCTTATTTATATCCTTTGCTTGCAAGAATTGCGTTAATCTTGTCTGCGGGGTTAAGAAGCTTACTGACTGACTTGTCATGGTTGAGAGTATCAATAATGTATGAAAGATACTTTGAAAGGTCAACCTCGCAATACCAATCACGCTTTTTAAGCTCAGGCATACGGTAAACAAGGTTTGTTGTGAATACCTTGTCGAAAAGTCCGTTACGATAAGCCTTGTCAAAATTCTCAAGACCTGCGTTGAAAAGACCAAAAGCGGAGAAAATGAATACTCTGTTTGCGCCAAGCTCTTTAAGCTTTGTTGAAACATCAAGCATTGAGTCACCTGAAGAAATCATATCGTCCATAATCATAACATCTTTGCCCTCAACATTTGAGCCGAGGAACTGATGCTCAAGAATGGGGTTTCTGCCGTCAACGATTTTTGAATAGTCGCGGCGCTTGTAGAACATACCAAGGTCAAGACCTAAATAGTTTGAATATAACATACAACGGTTCATTCCGCCTTCATCGGGAGAAATAATCATTGTATGGTCCTTATCAAGATGAAGGTCATCTACATTGTTAACAAGAGCCTTAATCATCTGATAAGCAGGTGAAATACTTTCAAAACCGTTAAGCGGAATAGCGTTCTGAACACGAGCATCGTGAGCGTCAAAGGTGATGATATTGTCAACACCCATATCAAGACAAAGCTCCTGAAGCATTACTGCACAGTCAAGTGACTCTCTTGAAGAACGCTTGTGCTGTCTGCCTTCATAAAGCATTGGCATAATAACTGTGATTGTCTTTGCCTTGCCGCCGATTGCAGAAATTGCACGCTTGAGGTTTGCATAGTGGTCATCAGGACTCATAGGAACTGTGTGACCATACATTTTGTAAGTAATGCCGTGATTGAATGCATCAATAAGAATATAGATATCATAACCACGAACAGATTCGTGAAGTGAGCACTTACCTTCACCTGTGCCGAAACGGGGGAAAGAGGCTTTCAGAATATAAGTGTCGCGCTCGTAACCTGAAAATGCGATTGTGGTCTTGTGCTCTGAGTCCTGTTGCTTGCGCCATTTTACAAGGTAACGGTCGATTTTTTCTGCCATTTCCTCGCAACCCGGTAATGCAATAATACCGAGAGGTCCGTTGGGTATTGTGGTGATTTCTCTGTCTGCCATAATTTAACCTCCGCAAAAGATATATATTTATATTGATGTTTAACATATATATTCTACTATATTTTGTGTCTTTTTCAAGCCCAAATCGACAAAAATTTTATTTTTAGTTAAAAGAGTGTTCAACTGTGATTACAGTGAAATATCTTTCGTCTATTTTGCTCAATTTATTGTCAATAAGTCGGCAGATTTCATCGTGGCTTTTTGGATATTTGTGGGGCACAATCAAATCAAAAATCAGATTTGTATGTGTGGGTCCGTCAACAACTCTGAAATCGTGAATTGACATTTCATCAGAAATATTATTAACAATTTCTGCGGTCATTTTCTTTAATTCATTAACTCTCTCGTCATCAACAATGATGGGGTCCATATGAATTGAAATAAGAAGCCCGTATTCCGCCATAATGTCACGCTCAATAAGGTCAATTATGTCGTGACATTCCATCATATCAGCATTTGCGGGAACTTCCGCGTGGGCAGAGGCAAAGCGTCTTTGAGGACCATAGTCGTGAATAATCATATCATGAACACCCACAACAAAGTCGTATGAAAGTATTTTTTTCTCAATTTCCTCAACAAATTCACGGTCAGGCGCTTTTCCCAAAAGCTCTGCCATTGTTTCGCGAAGAATATTGATGCCCGCAAGCAGAATGAACCCTGCCACGAATACACCTAAATAGCCGTCAATATTGATGTCGGAAAATGCCGAAATAATAATGGATGCCGCAGCAACCGCAGTTGCAAGACAATCGCTGAAGCTGTCCTTCATAACCGCCATCATAGGCGCAGAGTTGATTTTTTTGCCAAGCTTCTTGTTGAAAAAGCCAAGCCAGAGCTTCGCTAAAATACTCAATAAAAGAATTACAAGCGAAACTGCGCTAAAGCTTACGGGAACAGGATTTATAATCTTGTTTACAGAGCTTTTTAAGAGCTCAATTCCCATAAGTAAAACAAGAAATGCTACAATTGATGCAGAAATATATTCAATTCTGCCATGACCGTAGGGATGGCCCTTGTCAGCGGGCTTTGCCGAAAGCTTGACGCCGAAAAGCGAAACGATTGATGAGCCTGCGTCCGACAAATTGTTGATTGCGTCTGCCGTAACAGAAATACTGCCGGACAAAGCTCCGGCAATGTATTTTGCAACAGCGAGAATAAGGTTAACCGCTATCCCCGTAACACTACCCAGAGTACCGTAGGCAGTACGCACACGGATATCGTTTGTATTTTCGCTGTCGCGTATAAATAATTTAATGAGAATTGCATGCATTTAAAAGAACCCCTTTTGCCTCATCGCCGATAACTCCCCAAAGCCCTGCAACAGTAAGATTTAGCCACATTTCAGCAACCTGTTTTGGTGTCCATTCAGGGTGCATTGTAAACCAACAATTTGTAAGTCCTATAAGTCCGAATTTGCTGTAATTGTATGCGAAATCGTATTTAGTGTCGTTCATATTTGGGAAGATGTTCTTGAAAAGCTCATATACCTTCTTGTTCATTAGCTCGCCGATTTTATGTGTGAATTGTGCGTCACCGTGTTCGCCCATAAGCATTGCATATGTTTCCATATGCTCAAGGAGATGCTCGCAGAATAATTCGCAGATTTCAATAGGTGACTTCAAAATATCTTCAGAGGTTATTGCAGAAATTTTTGAGTTGAATTCATTGTACAATTCGTTTTCAAGTGACTCAACAAGCTCATAAATGTCCTTGTAATGAAGATAAAATGTACCTCTGTTTATTTCAATAAGGTCAGTAAGCTCTTTTACTGTGACTTTTGTAATGCTTTTTGTTTTTGAAAGCTCTGCAAGACCTTTTCTAATAAGTTTTTTAGTGCGCTTTACGCGGCTGTCATTATCATTTACAGGCATTTTAATATCCTCCTCTAATATGTTACTTGTCATTATACACCATATGTGTTGAATAATCAACAGTTGTTAATTATTTTTTTGTTTAAAATTTTAACGAAAAAATAATATATATAAATTAAAATATATGTAGCATTATTACGATTTTTATGTTAGAATGTATAATGTATAATTTTGTTCACCTTGTAAGGAGATTTAAAAATGTCATTTATCGAGTTAAGAGACGTTGTAAAAACCTATAAAATGGGCGAGGTAGAAATCAAAGCAGTTGATAATATCAGCTTTCCCATAGAAAAAGGCGAGTTCGTTGTTGTAGTTGGCCCCTCGGGCGCAGGTAAAACAACCGTGCTTAATATTTTAGGCGGAATGGATAAAGCCACATCAGGCGAAGTTTTGGTTGACGGAACCGATATTGCGAAATTCAGCGAAAAGGAATTGACAAAATACCGCCGCGACGATGTAGGATTTGTTTTCCAGTTTTATAATCTTGTTCAGAATCTTACAGCTTACGAGAATGTTGAATTGGCTGTACAGATTTGTAAAGACCCCATTGACGCAGAGCAGGTGTTGGGTGAAGTGGGTCTGGGTGCCCGTCTTGATAATTTCCCATCACAGCTTTCGGGCGGTGAGCAGCAGCGTGTGTCAATTGCCCGTGCATTGGCTAAAAATCCCAAGCTTTTACTTTGCGACGAGCCCACAGGTGCTCTGGATTATATCACAGGTAAATCCATCTTAAAGCTTTTGCAGGATACCTGTCGCGAAAAGGGTATGACAGTAATTGTTATTACCCATAACTCCGCACTCACTCCTATGGCAGATAAAATCATCAAAATCAAAAACGGTCAGGTTGACAGAATTCTTTTAAACTCTGACCCCACACCCGTTGAGCAGATTGAATGGTAAAGGAAGAGAGCGGAAAATATGACTAAATCATTGAGAAAAGATTTCCGCAGAGAGATAAAGAAAAGCTTCAGCCGATTTATCTCAATTCTGCTCATAGTCACATTGGGCGTTGCCTTTTATTCGGGCATTCGTTCTTCAATGCCTGCTATGCAGATGACTGCGGACAGTATTTACGATGAACAAAATTTGATGGATATTCGTGTTGTGGGCACTTTGGGGCTTACTGATAACGACATTAAAGCTATCAGCGAAATCGAAGGCGTTGAATTTGCCGAGGGGGCTTATACTACCGATTTCCTTTGCCTTGTGAATTCAAAAGAGCTTGTCACAAAGGTAATTGCCACACCCGAAAAAATTAATGATGTAATAGTAAGCGAGGGCAGATATCCCGAAAAATTCAACGAATGTGTTGTAAGCCGTGAATTTCTTGAAGCATCGGGACTTACAATCGGCGAATTCGTAACACTCACAACCGGTACTGACGCCAGCGTTTTTGATACTCTTGCGGCAGAAACCTATGAAATCGTTGGTGTGGGCGCGTCTTCATATTTCCTCAATGGCGATATGGGCACATCAACCATCGGTGACGGTACGGTTGACGGTTATGTGGTTATTCCACAACAGGCTTATGTTACAAATGTATATACTTCAATCTATGTTCAGGTTGAGGGTGCAAAAGAGCTTGATTGTTTTGGTGAAGAATACGCAAGTCTTGTTGAAAATGTGATGAACAAAATCAATGCAATTTCGGACCGCCGTTGCGATGTGCGTTACAGTGAGGTGCGCTCAACAAGTAATGAGCTTTTAGAAAAAGCCAGAACTGAATATGAAGCAGCAGAAATCACCGTGCAAACCGAGCTTGCAGAGGCTTATCAGAAAATCCTCGAGGGCAGACAGCTTTATGAAGAGCAAAAACTCTGGGTTGAGCAGAATACGGAAATTCTTATGAATGCAGAGACTAATCTGCCCATATATGAAAAAGAACTTGCAGAAGCAGAGGCTGAGCTTGAGAAGAGTGAAAAAATCGTTTCAGATACTCTTGCTGCACTTGAAAAAGCCAATGCAGAGCTTGAGGTTGCAAAAGCACAGCTTGAAGAAATAAAAAGTAATCCTGAAGCAACCGAGAAAGAAATCAAAGAGGCCGAAACCGTTTACAAGCTTACAGAAAGTGCCTGTGCCGCTTATCAGGCTACAATGATTACCGAACAGCAAAAGCTTGATGAAGGCAGAAAAGAATACGAAAGCAAAAAGGCAGAGGTTGAAACTCTCCGTGCGGCAGTCCAGAGCGGTCAGCTTGCGAGTGCACAACAACAGCTCGCCAATGCTGAAGAAGAATTAAAGCGCGGCGAAGAGCAGTATGAAATCTCAAAGCAGGACGCAATGGACGAACTTGCTGACGCAGAGGCAGAGCTTGAAGCAGCAGAGCGTGAAATCACCAGTATGGAGGTTCCCGTTTGGTATGTGCTCAACCGTGACAGCATTGAATCTTATTTAAGCTATAAAAACGATGCGCAGAGTATCGGTGCTATAGGTACAGTATTCCCAATAATCTTCTTCCTTGTTGCAGCCCTTGTTTCTCTTACAACAATGACCCGTATGGTTGAAGAACAGAGAACACAAATCGGCACATTAAAGGCTCTCGGCTACAGTAAGCTTTCAATCGTGGGCAAATATCTTCTTTATGCCGCTTTGGCGAGCGTAATCGGTAGCGTAATCGGCGTTTTCGCAGGTGAATATACAATTCCGTCACTTATAGTGTGGGCATATAAATTGGCTTATTATAATCTTGGCAATGCAGTAATCGCCCTTAATGCAGAGCACGGAGTAACCGCCGCAGTTGCCGCAACCTTCTGCACAACTGTTGCCGCTTTTGCTTCTTGCTATAAAGTGCTTAAAAGCGTGCCTGCACAGCTTATGCGACCTGAAGCACCAAGAGCAGGTAAGCGTACACTTATTGAAAGAATTTCATTTATATGGGACAGACTCAATTTTGGTCAGAAATCTGCATTGAGAAACCTTTTCCGTTATAAAAAGCGTTTTCTTATGACACTTTTCGGTGTTGGCGGATGTATGGCACTTCTTTTGGTTGGTCTTGGTATCCGTGACTCTGTTTCTGCCATGGCAAGCAACCAATATGGCGAAGTGTTCAATTATGGCGGAATTGTGAGTGTTGATACAACTATTACAAGAGCACAGCGCAGAACGCTTCTTTCAAATATTTCTGACATTTCAGATATTACCGAATATACACAGGCAACTCGAACAATGGTTTACGGCACGGGTGAGAGTGCAAAAAACCTTGAAAACGAAAAGAATGCATATTTGATTGTTCCCCGTGATGTTGACGGCTTCCCTTCATATGTAAAATTGCAGGAGCGTGGCGGACTTTTCACAATGCTCACTGACGAGGGTGTAATAGTCACCGAAAAATATGCCGACTTGCTGGGTGTCAGCGTTGGCGACAGTATTTTCGTAAGATTAAGCGAAGCAGATGCATATTCAAAAGAAGTTAAGGTAATAGGTATAACCGAAAACTATATTTTCAATTATATCTATATGACCCCGAATCTTTATCAGTCGATTTACGGCTCTGCGGCAGAAGTCAACATTTTAATGCTTAAAATTGCCGACAATGCAAATATCGAAGATATAAGCACAAGACTTTTAAGCATCAACGGTGTGAATTCGGTAACAATGAATGAAGATGAGCAGGGCGAGCTTAACACAGTTATCAATAACCTTTATTTCATAGTTATTGTTATGATTATCGCCGCCGCAATTCTTGCAATTATTGTTCTTTATAACCTTAATAATATCAATATCAGTGAGCGCCGCCGTGAGCTTGCAACTCTCAAGCTTTTAGGCTTTTATAACGGCGAGCTTGCACAGTATGTCTACCGCGAGAATATAATTCTCACATTGTTGGGAACACTTCTCGGTGTCGGATTGGGTATTGTGCTTCACCGGTTTGTTATGGTGACAGTTGAAACCGATATTTATATGTTTGGCAGAGAGCTTGAGTGGGCAAGCGTAGTAATCGCTGCTGTGCTCACAATTGTCTTTGCAATGATTGTCAACTCAATTATGTACTTTAAGCTTAAGAAGATTGATATGATAGAGTCATTGAAATCTGTAGAGTAAATTCGTAGATTTCGGCACTTGGCTCCCCTGAAAGGGGAGCTGTCAACGAAGTTGACTGAGGGGTTATTCAACGACCCGCAATAAATTAACAAAATATAATCAGGAGTGAATACTATGTTCCATCAATTAAATGCACCCGTTGCAAACGATACAATTGCAACTATCAAAACAAATATGGGTGAAATCAAAATCAAGCTTTTCCCCGAATATGCCCCCAAAGCAGTTGAAAACTTCACAACTCACGCAAAGAATGGCTATTATAACGGCCTCATTTTCCACCGAGTTATCAATGATTTTATGATTCAGGGCGGTGACCCTAATGGTACAGGCACAGGGGGACAGAGTATCTGGGGACATTCCTTTGAAGACGAATTCACAGGCGAGCTTCATAACCTTCGCGGCGCACTTTCAATGGCAAACGCAGGTCCCAACACAAACGGCAGTCAGTTTTTCATTGTTCAGGCTAAAGAATGCCCCGAGGATTTGCTTGACCAGATGCGTATGGCAGACGAGCGTGTTTTCCCTACAGAGTGCATCGAGGCATACGAAGAAGTAGGCGGTACTCCTTGGCTTGATTTCCGTCATACAGTTTTCGGTCAGGTTTTTGAGGGTATGGATGTTGTTGACGCAATCGCAAAAGTTCCCGCAGACTATTTTAACAATAAGCCCAAAGAAGATGTAGTAATCGAAACAATTATTATAGAATAAAAACTGAGGCAGGGGATACTCTGCCTTTTGCCTCCCTTGGTTATTGGGAGGGGGACCGTCGAAGACGGTGGAGGGATTCCTTTATGTTATTTAAAAATATCAGTATAATCAACGAAAATCTCGAAATCCAGAACAATATGTATGTGGGTATCGAAAACGATAAAATCGACTATATCGGCACTGAAAAACCGCAAAAAAATTACGGTGAAGAATATGACGGTAATAAAAAATTATTATCTGCAGGATTTGTGAACTTGCATACTCATTCACCAATGACACTTCTTCGCGGTTATGCCGAAAATCTGCCGCTCCAAAGCTGGCTCAATGACCGAGTTTTCCCCTTTGAAGACCGTCTTAACTGCGACCGTGCATATTACGGCACAATGCTCTCAATCGCCGAAATGCTTGCCTGCGGAACTACATCATTTACCGATATGTATTTCTTTGGCGACGGCGTAATGAAAGCAGTATGTGACAGCGGTGCAAAAACTAATTTCGGTCGCTCAATCGTGTCCTTTGTTGATGAAGATATCACAAAAAATGACCGTTTCCAAGAGGGTGTTTACCTCACTGAAAAATATCATAATACACAGAACGGCAGAATTAAAATTGATATGAGTCTTCATGCCGAATACACAAACCGACTTTCAATTATAGAGCAGTTCGGTGAGTACACAAAGGGCAGGGGACAAATCAATCATATCCATTTGTCAGAAACAAAGTCAGAGCACGAAGCTTGCAAAGAAAAATACGGTAAAACTCCCGCAAGACTTTTTGCAGATGCAAAGGTTCTTGATTCTCCCGCAATTCTTGCCCATTGCGTATGGGTTGAGGATGAGGATATGGATATCTTCAAAGAAAAGGGCGTAACCGTTGCCCATTGTCCCGCAAGTAATCTCAAGCTTGGCAGCGGCGTCTGCAATACTTATAAAATGCTCGAAAAGGGTGTTAATATCGGTATTGGTACCGACTCCGCCGCAAGCAATAACGGACTTGATATTATGCGCGAAATGTATCTTGCGGCAATTCTGCCAAAGGGTATTCAGAACCGTGCAGACATCGTCACACCTAAACAGGTTTATAAAATGGCAACCGTCAACGGATACAAAGCACAGGGCAGAACCGATTGCGGTATAATTAAAGAGGGCTACAAGGCAGATTTAATCGTCATCGACCTTGACAAACCAAATATGTACCCCGATTTTGATGTGCTCAATAACCTTGTTTATTCTGCAAATAAGGGAGATGTGGTGCTCACAATGGTTGACGGTAAGGTGCTTTATAAAAACGGCGAATTCACTACAATTGATGTTGAAAAAATGGGCGCAGAAGTAAGCCGTCTTGTCCGTGAAGTTGAAAAAGAGGTGCAAAGCGTATGATTACAAAAGCAGTTCAGTATATTCAGTCAAAAATCAGCGGAAAATACGAAATCGGTATAATTTTAGGTAGCGGATTGGGTTCATTAGGCGAAAAAATCGAAAATCCCCGATATGTTGATTATGCAGACATTCCGAATTTTCCCGTATCCACCGCACCCGGCCATGTGGGTCGCTTCGTTTTCGGCACATTAAACGGTAAAAATGTTATGTGTATGCAGGGCAGAATTCATTTGTATGAGGGCTACCCCGTAGAAAGCGTTGTAATGCCCATTCGTGTAATGCGTAAAATGGGTGTTGAAAAATTGATTGTTACCAATGCCGCAGGCGGAATAAATGAAAGCTTTAATGTGGGCGATATAATGCTTATCACCGACCATATCAATTTTACGGGTCGCAACTGCCTTATGGGTGCAAATGATGCAGAATTCGGTGTGCGCTTCCCCGATATGAGCTTCGCCTATGCCCCTGGGCTTCGTGAAACTGCACTCAAATGTGCAAAAGCTATGAATATGAATTTGCAACAGGGTGTTTATATCGGTTGCACAGGTCCAAGCTATGAAACCCCCGCAGAAATCCGTGCATTTCGTGTAATGGGTGCAGATACTGTGGGTATGTCCACTGTGCAAGAAGTAATCGCCGCCAACCATTGCGGTATGCAGGTGTTGGGCTTCTCTCTTGTTTCTAATAAAGCCGCAGGACTTTCAGGTGAGCGTCTTACCGAAGAAGAGGTGCTCACAATCGGCAAGCAGAAGAGCGAAGAAATGCAGACACTCATTATGAAGATTTTAGGTGAATTTTAATGTCATTTTTAAACGGCGCAACCGTGGGCTTTGATATCGCGAATAATAAAGCGGTGTTCATTGACCAGACACTTTTGCCAAATGAATATAAAGAGGTTTTTACCGATAATTTCAGCGAAATGTATGATGCCATAAAGCTTCTTAAAGTGCGCGGAGCCCCCGCAATCGGCGTTTTTGCCGCAATCGGTCTTGCTGTGCTTATGAACAAAAGCGAAAGTACAAATTATGCCGAGCTTTTCGCAGAGCTGAAAAATCACGCAGAAAATCTTGTTAAGTGCCGACCAACCGCAGTAAATCTTAAATGGGCGGCAGAAAAACAAGTAGAAACCGCTAAAAACTGTACCGCAGAAAACTTCAAAGAAACTCTCACAAATCAAGCTCTTAAAATGATTGATGAGGATATATCTGTTTGCCGAAAAATCGGTGAATACGGTGCAGAGCTTTTAAAGAATTGCAATTCAATTCTCACTCATTGCAATGCGGGGCGACTTGCAACCGTAAAATACGGCACGGCACTTTCGCCCGTCTACATATCAAAAGAGCAGGGCAGAGCTATAAAGGTCTATGCCGACGAAACCCGCCCGCTTTTACAAGGTGCAAGACTTACCGCCTTTGAACTTACCGACGCAGGCGTTGACACCACCGTAATCTGTGATAATATGGCGTCTTATGTTATGAAAAATCATCTCGTCGACGCAGTGCTTGTAGGCTGTGACCGAGTAGCTTTAAACGGTGATGCGGCAAATAAAATCGGCACAAACGGTGTGGCAATCCTTGCAAAGCATTACGGCATTCCTTTTTATATCTGTATGCCGTTTTCAACCTTTGATAAGAATATCCCAACAGGTGATGACATAGTAATCGAAATGCGAAACGGCGCAGAAATAGGCGAGATGTGGTACGAAAAAACAATGATTCCACAAAATGCAAAGACTCTCAATCCTGCATTTGATGTTACCGACCATTCACTTATCACCGCATTCATTACCGAAAAGGGCATAATCACACCCGAACAAATAAAAGAATTAATATAGAGCTTAGCCTCCCCACTTGATGGGGAGGTGGCATTTTCGTCAGAAAATGACGGAGGGGCGGTGGAGGATTCCTCCACCGTATTTATTTTATTGACATCTTTCAAAACTTTGGTATAATATAACCATTAAAGTGGGTATTTATTTGTGTAAATACTTACATTGAAAGGTGGTAATTCCTATGAGTTACACAGTTGAAGACATTCTTCGCATAGCAAAAGAGAAAGAAATTAAGTTCTTAAGATTGCAGTTTACCGACATTTTCGGTCAGATGAAAAATATTGCAATCACTGAAAATATGTTTGAAAAGGTACTTACCGACGGTCAGATGTTTGACGGCTCATCAATCGAAGGCTTTGTCCGTATTGACGAGTCCGATATGTACTTAAAGCCCGACCTTGATACATTTACAATTCTCCCTTGGAAAGATGGTACGGCACGTGTAATCTGTGATGTTTACGGTGCTGATAAAGTAACACCTTTCATGGGCGACCCCCGTCATGTGCTTCGCACGGTCATTGAAGAGGCAGCAGAAATGGGCTATTCAATCAATGTCGGTCCCGAGTGCGAATTCTTTATGTTTAAACTTGATGAGCAGGGCAGAGCAACCACAAAAACAAACGACGCAGTTGGCTATTTTGATATCGGTCCCGCTGACGACGGCGAGCAGTGCCGTAACGACATCTGCATAGCACTTCAGCAGATGGGTTATGAAATTGAAGCTTCTCATCACGAGTGTGCAGAGGGTCAGCACGAAATCGACTTCAAATTTGCCGAGGCTCTTGAAGCGGCAGATAAGGTTGTTACCTTCAAGCATGTCGTAAAAACCTATGCACGCCGTAACGGACTTCACGCAACATTTATGCCAAAGCCTCTTTATGGTGCCGCAGGTAATGGTATGCACACAAACCTTTCTCTTATGAAAGACGGCGAAAATGCTTTTTATAACCCCGACGATAAATACGGTCTTTCAGATACCGCTTATCAGTTTATTGCAGGTGTTCTTCATCATATCAAGGCTATAACAGCCGTTGCAAATCCTCTTGTAAACTCATATAAGAGATTGGTTCCCGGCTTTGAAGCACCCGTTTACATATCTTGGTCAGCATCAAACCGTTCAGCACTTATTCGTGTTCCTGCCGCTCGCGGTATGGCAACCCGTGTTGAGCTTTGTTCGGCAGACCCATCTTGTAACCCTTATCTTGAAATAGCACTCTGCATTGCTGCAGGTCTTGACGGTATAAAAAGGGTATGCGTGCCCCTGAGGGGATTACCAAAAGTATCTATGATATGACCCGTGCAGAACGCAAAGCAAAGGGTATAGGTAATCTTCCTGGAACTTTGCCGGATGCTGTTCGTGAGCTTGAAAGAAGCGAATGGGCAAAGGGCATTCTCGGTGAGCATATTTTTAATAAATATCTCGAGGGCAAAAAGAAAGAGTGGGTTGATTATACCACAAGAGTTTCACAGTGGGAAATCGACGAATACCTTTCAAAATATTGATAAACATCAAATAGCCTGGCGGGGTATTGGGGCAAGCCACCGCCCTTTTCATATTAAGCTTATTTGGTGATATTATGAGTGTAGCATAGAATCTCAGGTGTTGACTTTTCAATTCATAAGTGCTATACTTAATTATAACAATATCTTGTGGCTTTAGAAGGAGATATAAAATGAAAAAACTTACAAAACTCATAGCATTACTGTTAACTCTTATGCTTGTATTTACAGGTTGCAGTTTTGGTGCTGATGACGAAACCACAACAACCACGACAGAAGAAGATGTGAACCTTTTTGACGATGAAGAATTGCTGTTTGATAATGAATGGCTTGGTGAGGAAAGTGACGACACAACAACCCAAGTTCAAGCCACTAACAACAGTAAAGATGAACCCACAACAAATAAAAAAGAAACTACGACACAGGCTAAGGTTGAAAACGAGTGGACAACTGCCAAAATTGTTGATTATTTTAACAAGAGTGCAAATAAGGTTAAAACTGATGCCGTAACCGTGACTAAAAATTATGAGTACAGAACTGTGGGCGAAATCGAAGTTCCAAAGGTTCTGCAATCTACTGTGGATGGCCTTATAACAACTGCTATGAAGGACGATACTGACCCAATTGTTTATGGCACAAAAGAAGATATTCAAGAGAATTTTCAGGTTCCAAATCAAAGCTATGTGAGCCGTCTTACTGTTGACTCGGTTGAAAGTGCAGAAATCAAAGATAAGGGTAATGAATATGTAATTCGCATAGAATTATATAACGAAAAAAACCCAACCGCAGGTTCAGGCGTGGGCTCCGTATTTGATGTTATCGAGGCTGCAGAGGTAGCAGAATCGGGAATGGTAGAAGATTTCTCTACTGAATATTATGATTGTGTGGTAATTGCAACGATTGACAAGTCAACAGGTCGTATGACTCACGCAAACTATACAACTCCACTTATTCTCAATGTAACGGTAAATATGTTCGGTACACAAAAAGGTAAACTCGGCGTAACCTTTGAAAAGGACTATACAATTACATATTAAATGTTTTAGGCGAGAGTTGTTTCTGCTGTTTTATTTATTGACTTATTATTCGTATTATGATATTATTTGTGCATAAATTGGCATAAAGAGGAGAAAATTTATTATGGCAGTATTAAAAAATATCGACAAGGCAGCAGAGTCAAAGGGCTCACTTCTTGTTACAATCTGGCAGTTCGTTAAGTTTATCGTTGTAAGCCTTCTTGCAATGATTGTTCAGTTCGTGCTTCTTAACACACTTCAGCTTATTCCTGCAATCAAAGACCTTTATTCACAGGATTTCAGCTGGTGGGTATTTGCTTATCCCGTTGCAGTTGGTGGCCTTGGCTACTTTATCGTTAGTAATGTTGCAAACATTGTTGCACAGATTGTTGCTTTCTTTGTAAATAAAGAAAAGACATTTAATTCAGGTGCAAACATTGCAGTTGCACTTCCCATCTACATAGTGTTCACAATCGCACTTATTTTCTTCGCTGCATGGCTTAACCCCACACTTAAAGAAGTATTCATTAACTTTGATTGGTGTAACGAAGCACTTGCAAAGAATATTGCAACAATGATTTGTTCAGCTTTACAGTTCTTCCTTTACTTCCCCGTTGACAAAATCCTCTTCCATAAGAAAAAAGAAGAAAAAACAGAAGAAACTGCTGAATAATTTAAGTACATTGAAAAATTCACCCCGTACCTTAATCGGTGCGGGGCTTTGTTTTAGGTATTGTTATGAATAAAACTCTCTCTTTAATTCTTCATATTATTTCGGCGGTGCTCTCTGTGATTTTAAGCGTTGCTCTGCTTTTTTCGCTTCTCGGTGCAGCTCTTATCGGCGTTGGCAGAGCCTACCTTACCTCTGACGAATTCAATTCGCAGATTGATAATATGGACTTGCCGGGGCTTACCTTCACCAAAGACGGTGAAAAGCTGACTATTAAGGAATATGCTCAAAGCTATGCCGAAGAATATACAGAAAAATATATCCAAGAAAACACAAAAACTCCCTCATTTTCATTGGACGACTTCTCGCTCGGCGATTTTCCTCTCGGTGACTTTTCATTAAGTGATATTACTAATTCTATTACTGATTCCATAAAGGATATGTTTAGTATTGACGAGTTTTCAGTAACCGACTATGCGGTTGATAAGTTTTTAAATTCTAAAGTTATTGAAACCGCAATTAAAACCGAAGTACATTCAATAATCGACTATTTTCTTTACAGCGACCCCGACGAAGCCCGTGAACGTCTTGATAATGGTATAACACTTCAAAACAATCCCGAATTAAATGTTGATAATGCAGAAACCTTTGAAGAAAAAATCAGCATAAAAATAAAGCTTTTTGTATTAGAATTTATTGAGAGTACAACAGGCGTCAGTTGTGATAAAATTATAATTTTATTATCAGAAGAAACTGCACTAAAACTCAAAAACATATCACTCGGGCTTTCAATCGCTCTAATCATTGTCAATATTCGCAATATTTTCAATGCCTTCGCTTATCTTGGTGCGGTATCCCTGACTTACAGTGGTGTAATTACCCTTATTCAGAATAAATTTGAAGAATTCCACCAAGGTAAGCAGGATTTAGTGTCATACGAATTCCTCAAACCCCTGCTTGATACTTATACCCCATACGCAGACCGTGCTCTGATTTTCGGCTTGATACTACTTGTTTTATTCGTTATTTCGATAATCATAGTAATCTTAATCAAGAAAAAAGCCTCTCGCTTTGCCTTCACCTTTAGGGGAAGGCGTCACGAAGTGACGGATGAGGTGTAAAAATAAATATGCGACTATAAAAATTCCCCATTCAACCGAATGGGGAGTTTTTTATCTTTTCAATAACTTTCTAATCTTTGAATATCCCTTCTTAAGCACAGGTAAGCCTTTTTCCATAATCGCATATTTTGCATTATTTATGGGTAAATCAAATTCACCTGCGTATTCCACAATAATGGGGTTAAAGGGGCTCTTGAAGTCATAAAGTCCGTCATCAAATGTGCCGGGCACACCGCCTAAATCAAGAAAATCACAGCCATTTTCAGCGCAGTAGGTGCATTGTGTGCAAAGTCCGCAAAGGGTAGCACAGAATGACGAGAAAACCGTTAAATCCGAGCCCGCATACAAATACTCGGCAATTTTAACACCATCATTGTTAGGCGGATATACCGTAAGTAAAGCGGCGAGGGGAATGTTCTCTCCACGCTCTGCCATAACATTTTTTGCATCGGTTAATTGCTCTGTGAGCTTTTCGCGATTTTCAGGCTCTTTTTCATATCTTTTTTCAAGATTTTCAATGTAAGTATTAACATTGCATTTCTCAAAAGCGAAGAACGCCTTGTCACCAAAAGAATCGGCAAGTAAATTGAAATATTCCTCATTTCTCAAAGAAATATTCTGTCTTGCCTCGGTGTTACTTAAAATCTTTTTGAAAAGTGCAATATTTTCGTCTGTATGCTCTGCCCCCTCATAGTAAAGCCCGCGTGCTATTTGGAAATTACCTAAATATTTGCGAAGCTTCTGCTTGTAATTCTTCTTGAATTGCGGAGCGGTGAGGGGAGTGCCGTCACTGTCCTTTAAGGGAATTAACGCGTTATATCGGGGTTGTGTTGCCGAATCAAGACTTTTTCCAAAGCCCTTGTGCTTGAATCCGCTTGCCACAAGATTGTCAAATTCGATTTTACCCTTTTCCAAATCAAATGGGTCAAAATATTTGTCCGTTGGCATATCGGGGAGAGTCTTGCCCACAACAATTGTCGGGTCAACCTTTAAAAGATAAACGCCCTGTGATTTGCAGTATTCTTTTGCCCCTTCGGTAAAAGCCTTTACTGCCTCGTTGTCGCAGAAATCCATTAAAGGACCTCGCGGGCAGTAAGCATAGGTGAAGCCCGGCATAAGTGTGCGCATTAAAATCAACGCAACACCTACAAGCTCATTATCCTTGTATATTCCGCAAAAGCTGTTTTTCCAATTGTTCTTTAATTTGCTCCATTCCTCTGTCTGCTGAATTGTGGCAAATGATGCTTTTTCTACAAATGCCGTGAATTCAGAAACGGGAATATCCGCTTTAAACTGATACATATTATCAAACCTTATTTAATAAGTTTCTTTTGTACTGCTTTGAGTACCTTATATCCCTTGAATAAAAGGTTGTATTGTTTATACAATGATTTATTTACAATCAAATCAAATTCGCCGATTAACTCGTGAACATCTGCGTTGAATCCGCGCTTGAAATCGAATAAGCCGTAATTTACTGAATCTTCATTGAAATTACCGTCAATGCCATAGAAATTGAACTTGTCATATCCTTCGTCAATAGCGAATTTCAACATTTCATATTGCAGTAAATACTGTGAGTTGTATCTCATAAAAGGCTTGTAGCTTGCACCGAAAAGATAAACAATCTCTCTGCCGTAAAGCATATACCAACCGCCTGCAATAATCTTTTTCTCACCGAATTCCTCAATATTTTTTGCGAGTATTTCAAGCCTCGGCTCAAGACTTTTCTGCTCTGACAAAATCTCGTTATATTCCTTTTGCTTTTTGGGATTATCCTTGATTACTTCAAGACGCTTTGCATTTTTATCAAATCGAGCTTTTGTAAAGTTAAGAAGCTCCTTGAAATTGATTTCTGCAAAAAGCACCTTAACCGCATTTTCGCGTTTAAGAATTTTAAACATCTCTGTGTAGTAGGAGAGGGGTCGGTCAACAAACCCACGGCGTTCCGAAGTGTGCTCCATTAAGCTTTTGAACTCAAACAAATTATCTTCATCAGCCTCAACCATAGTAATAAAATTCTTTTTACTGTTGTTGATGCCCCATTTTGTACCACTGCGGAAATTCTTGAATAACTCGTCAATTGTCTTGTCTTTGATATCAAGCACCGAAACCCAACGGGGCTCCAAATCCTTTTTATCGTCCATATCCACATAAAAACCGTAGTGAATGTAGCCTAACTCCTTGAGCTTGTCCATCAAAGTATCATTTTTTGTATTCTCTATGGGCTCGCCGTTAACATCGCGAAGCTGATAATCAACATAGGGGTTAATTTTTAAGAATGCAACACCAAGATTTTTAAGATAAGCCTTGATTTCATTTGTGAAAGCTTCAAATAATGAGAAATCAGAGTAATCAAGCAAAAATCCGCGGGGAGCATAAGCAAAACGAATGTTGCCGATTACTTTTTTAATAAGCAAAATTGTGGCGGCAATAATTTCGCCGTCTTTTTTTATGCCCACAATTTTGCCCTGCCAACCGTTTTGCTCTTTAATTTCAATCCAATAGGGTGACTGAAAAAACAAAGCCTGTGGGTGACTTTGCGAAAATTCAATGAATTCCTGTTTTTCTAATTCAACAAATTTCATTTCACTATGCGTCCTTTAATCTTCTTTAAAAGCTTGTATACATCATAGAATGTGCCGCATTTTAATTCAAACTGACCAATGTATTCGGTAACATCGGGCTTGAAGCCACGCTTGAATTCATAAATGCCGAAATATTCGTTATCGGGGTTGAAGTCACCTGTAATCCCGTAGAAATTGCAGTATTTAAAGCCCTCTTTGTATGCCTCTTCAATGTGGTGCTGATACATCAAATATTTGGGTGTGAAATTGCGGTAATCCATAAGCACACCGCTTGAAAGAGTAAGATATTCGTTACCGCTACGAAGAGAAAGCAAACAACCGATATCCTTGCCGTTTGGATTTTCTTCCTTGAATTTTGCCGCTTTTTCTAACTCTTTTTCGTATTTCTCAATCTGCCTTAAAGCTTCTTCCTTTTGATTGAGAAGTCGCTCGCCGGCAGTAAGCTTTTCAATCTTTTTGAGAATGCTCTCATAATTTGCCTTTGCGTTGTTAAGAAGCCCCAAAGTGTGCTCGTAATAAATATCGGGGTCGAGATATGCGATGTAAATTGTCATTAAGTCATTCATGTGCTTGTACATTTTCTGATAATATGAAAGACTTCTGTAGAAGAAATTACGGCGCTTTGAGGTAGCCTCAAAAATCTCTGCCATAACATTCAAATCCTCAATTGTACCCTCGCGTACCATCAAGCCCTTTTTTATGCAGGAGTTGATGTTTTTTCTTGTCTGCTTTGAGAACTTCGCCTTTTTGGTTTCGTAATCCTCGTCAAGAGTGAAACGACAGCACCAACGCGCCTGTAATGTGTCAAGATAAATGTTAAATCCGTAGTGGCGGTATCCAAGGCTTAAAAGATTGTTGAATGCTTCGTCATCGGCCTCATTTTCGGGGATAATCTCACCCTCTGGAGTACGGATTCTGTAAATCACATTGGGGTCAATTGTGAGCATAAATCCGCCGCATTTTTTAATGTATTTCTTTAATTCCTCTGTGAAGAATTCAAGTAATTCCTTGTTGTGATAGTCAACGATAAGACCGCGCGGAGCATAGAATTGTGACTGATTAAGAATAGTCTTATCCTCTAAAACCATAGAGCCTGCAACAATTTCGTCATCATCTTTAATGCCTACAAAATGCACCTTACTGCCATATTCTTTTTTGAGTTCAGAAAGCTCAACAGTCTGCATAAAAGAGGCTTGCTCCTGCCCTTTTAAAAACTCACGATATTCTTCTGCTTTAAGTACAGCGAATTCCATTAAATCACCTTAATCTTTATTTTAAGAAACCCAAAAGTCATAGTATTATTATCAACTAAAAATTTTATCATATTACCCACATTTTGTCAACGAAACCCAACACACAAAAAAATCCTCCCTCTGACGAGGGAGGTGGGCAAAACGAAGTTTTGACGGAGGGAGAGAATATACGCCAACGGCGTACTTCATAGCGAAAGCTACTTCATATCTCGAAGAGATACTTCATAAATTCCGTTAGGAATTTACTTCATCTTATATTTAATGAAGTATTGCTTACGCAATATGAAGTAATCTTTACAGATTATGAAGTATTTTATTTCACAAAATATGAAGTAAAATGATTTTTGCAAATCATTTTATAAACTCCACAAACCCATAACTTTCCAAAACCTGAAAATACTGTGCCAAACGCTCATACAACGGCTCGGCTTTTTCACCGAAATACTCTTTGACCTCTTTGCCGATATGAAAAACATTCTTTTCACCGTCAATTATAGGCCAAATAAAATTACCCATTTCGTCAAGGTGAATAAAGCTCACTTTCGGTCTTTTAAAAAGCACCTGCGCGATTTTATTCGCCCAGCCTTTATTCTCAACCTCTAAAGTCACCGCGCCGTTTTCGTCAACCGACCAGTTAAGCCCGTCACGGCGCATTGGGATTTTATCAAGATAATTTTCGGGAACTATATTCTTATTCTTCATTTTTCTCACGCTTTTTCCATACCGTAAATTTAAAAACAGTAAGAATTATAATCGCAAACAGTACAATTCCGCCAATGCTCATAAAGGAGCTTGAAAGTCCCAACCTTGCACCGAGATTTATTACAGAATCCACACCGAATACTGCAAGAAGTGCCAAGAGAATACCAACAAGACCTTCGCCCGCAATCATGCCCGAGCAGAAGAGAATACCGTCATTTACAATCTCTTTCTTTTCGTCTTCATTCTTCTTAAGCTTTTCCATAATAAGACGAATAACACCGCCCACCATAACGCAAGCATTAAGCTGAACAGGAAGATATACACCGATTGCAAAGGGGAGTACGGGAATACCAATAAGCTCAACCACAATCGCAATGCAAACACCTATACCTACAAGCCCCCAGGGCAGATTTCCGCCCATAACGCCCTCAACAATAAGCTTCATAAGTGTCGCCTGAGGTGCGCCAAGCTCGTCCGAGCCAAAGCCCCATGCAGAGTCAAGAATATAAAGTGTACCGCCGATTGCAAGCGCCGCCGCAGTAACACCGATAATCTCGCCAATCTGCTGTTTCTTTGGTGTAGCACCAAGAATATAACCTGTTTTCAAATCCTGCGAGGTGTCGCCCGCAATAGCCGAAACAATACAGATAATTGAGCCAATCGCAATGGCACTTGCCATACCGGCAACTCCGTAAGCACCCGTAATCTTGAGAATAAGAGTTGCAATAAGAAGTGTTGCAATCGCCATACCTGATACAGGGTTGTTACTACTGCCCACAAGACCAACCATTCGTGACGAAACGGTTGCAAAGAAGAAACCGAAAATAACAATAATAAATGCACCCAAAAGTGACACGGGAATTGCCGGAACAAGCCATACGACAATTGTCAGCACAAGAATTGCAAGAAGAACAATTTTCATATTCATATCTTTTGCAGTTCTCTCGTCGGATTGCACACCCGCACCCTTCATACTTTTCAAAGCACCTGCAAATGTCTTTACAATAAGAGGTAGTGATTTTATAAGGCTTATAATTCCGCCTGCCGCCAAAGCACCTGCACCAATGTATCTGATGTATGTACTCCAGATACCGCTGGCACCGCTTTCTGCAAAAATCTCACCGATTGATGATGTGCCGGGGTAAAGCACGATTTCAGAGCCGAAAAGCACAATAAGGGGAATGAGCACCATCCAACTGAGAATTCCGCCCGCGAACATATATGAAGAAATTCTCGGACCGCAAATAAAACCAACACTCATAACTGCGGGATAAATCTGTGTACCGATTTCGCCTGCATAACCTTTGAATTTCAGCGAAACCTCACCCGCAACCACTTTAAGTCCGTCAATAATAACCTTGAAAAGTGCCGCAAAGCCCATACCTGCAAAAACTGTGCCCGCATTCGCACCGCCTTTTTCACCTGCAAGCAGAACTTCTGCACAGGCAGTACCTTCGGGGTAGGGCAGTGTGCCGTGCTCTTTAACAATCAGAGCATTGCGAAGCGGCACCATAAAGAATACACCAAGCAAACCGCCGATAAGGGCGATAAGCGTAATTTCAATAAGGCTGGGCTTGTCCATTTTGCCCTCTGCCGCCCATAAGAAAAGGGCAGGCAAGGTGAAAATCGCACCCGCCGCAAGCGATTCGCCCGCAGAACCGATTGTCTGCACAATGTTGCTTTCAAGAATTGAATTTCTGTGTAATGCAATACGGATAACACCCATTGCAATAACTGCCGCAGGGATTGACGCCGAAACCGTCATACCCACCCGAAGTCCCAAATAAGCATTTGCCGCGCCGAATATAACTGCAAGCAAAACACCCATAATAACGGAAGTGACCGTTAATTCAGGGGTTACCTTGCTTGCGGGTACATAAGGCTTAAAATCATTTTTCATAATTCGTGGCAACTCCTTTTCTATGCCTGTTTGTAGGCGTTTTTATCATTTGAAATTGTACCACGAATATTTTTTTAATTCATTACACAAATTTTTCCAAGATTGCCACGAGTACATTAAAAATTTTCTCAACTGAAGCAATACTCATTTTTTCGTTGACCGTGTGCACATCAAAAAGGTCGGGACCGATTGAAATGCAGTCAAGCCCGTCAATTGCCGAATAGAAGGTTCCGCATTCAAGCCCCGCGTGGATTGCCACAATTTCAGGCTCATAGCCCAATTTTTCGGCAAAAACCTCTTTGTAAAGCTCCTGTAATTCTGAATTTTCCTTAAATTCCCAAGGCGGATAATGTCCCGAAGCCTCAATAGTGCAGGGGAGTGCCTTGAAAAATCCTTTAAGCTTATCCTCAAGGGCAATGTGAGCCGATTTTTTGTTGCTTCTTAAAGCGAAAAGCATTGTGATTTCGCTTTCGTCAGTTGAGAGAATTCCCAAATTCAGCGAGGTTTCAACAAGGCCCTCAATGCCCGCACTCATTTCTATAATTCCGTTGGGCGCACAAAGTAAAGCATAAATAATGCCGTTTTTAAGCTCATTTTCAAGCACATCAAATTCAGCATTGTCGCCAATATTCACAACGGGCGCAAAATTCCTTTCACGCTCTGCAATCTCATTCTTGATTACTTCAAGATATTCTTCAGCCTCATTAACAAAATTTTCCACATCATTAACGCAAAGTTTTATTTTACAAAGATTTGGAATAGCATTTCCCTTGTCGCCTCCGTCAATGCTGATAATATCCAAATCGGTAACGTTTGCCATATAATTTAAAAATCTGCCCGCAAGCATATTGGCATTAACTCTGCCCTTGTCAATTTCAATTCCCGAATGACCACCCTTTAAGCCTTTTAGAATTACTGAAACCTCTGTGCCCGTTTTCTTAACACGGCTAACAGGCAAACATACCTTAAAATCACTTCCGCCTGCACAGGATACCGTTACGGCATTTTGTTCTTCAGAGTCGATATTTATCATTTTTTTAGCACTTAAAAGGCTCATATCAAGCTTCATGGCACCAACCATACCGATTTCCTCGTCAGTGGTGAAAACCGCTTCAATGCGAGGGTGCTTGTATTCATCGCTTTCAAGAATTGCAAGCACCATTGCAACGGCAATTCCGTTGTCAGCACCTAAAGTTGTGCCGCGAGCCTTGACAAAATCACCGTCAACAAAAATCTGGAGCCCATCGTTCTCAAAATCAATGCTTCTGTCCTCTGTCTTCTGGCAAACCATATCAAGATGCCCCTGTAAAATTATGGGCTCTGCATTTTCATAGCCTGCCGTAGCATTTTTGTAGATTACAACATTGTTTGCACTATCTCTTACATATTCCAATGAATGTGCTTTTGCAAATTCCACACAGTAATCGGCAATTCTTTCCATATCGCCCGACCCGTGAGGAATAGAGCAAATTTCCTCAAAATATTTAAAAACCCTTTGGGGCTTCAAATTTTCTAATTTCATAATATTGACCTCCAAATTTATAATAGCCTCCCTTGTCAAAGGGAGAAACGCCGAATAGCCTCCCCACTTGACGGAGGGCGGTGGAGGGATTCAATTTCCCTCAAAAATCATTCAAAATTATACCACAACTATATTCCCCAATCAAGTGTGAACAATTCCCTCGCTTTTAGTTGAGTACAAGGAATAACCAATTGCAGTCCCACGCCCTTAATACCAAAAGAAAAATAAGAGCCTTCCCAAAGGAAAACTCTTATTTTTGGTTGTTACGAACTATTTAGATACCAAATCAAAGTTGGTCTTTTGCAAAGTCAATAAGCCGTAAAAGTTCATTTTGTTTTTCACGAAGTTTGGGATTAACTCTAATCTTTTCTTTCAAAGTTTTACAACTTGAAATCAAAAGTCGTCTGATACGACCACATAGATTTCTGTACTTTTTATATGTATCTTCATCAATAGCATTTGTGTTAAACAATAGTTGTAACCAACCTTCCGTTTCACTACATTCCTTTAACGCAATTTCAAATTTAGAAAGCATATCGGCCTTACTTTGCCCGTAATTTGCCTCACGAATATTTGCATAAACACTGCTTGAACTTTTACGAATTTGAAAAACAGTATTCGAGGGTGCTTTTATCATTTGACATAGCAACTCAATATCTGTTGCGAGTTGTTCTGAATAAATAAGCAAATAATTCTTTGGCATAATCTCACTTCCTTTTCAACAAAATTATAACATATTATTTTGTTGAAATCAATGCGAAGCATTGTATATAATCAAGACGAAGTCTTGCATATCATCAAAACGGAGTTTTGTATATCATCAAGCCGCAGCAGGATACACGCTAACGCGTGATGAGATGCAACAAAGGCAGACCAAAGCCTGCCTTTGTTGATGATATACCGCCTTACGGCGGATGATATGCCAAGCCTGCGGCTTGGATAAAAAAATCGACTTGTTTTCACAAGTCGATTTTTTGGTGGGCAGGGGTGGATTCGAACCACCGAAGTCGTCGACGGCAGATTTACAGTC
>CAZTLU010000011.1:0-33298 GCA_964614605.1 uncultured Eubacteriales bacterium | reverse complement strand
AGATGATTAAAGAGACGGGCGCAAAGAGTTCTGACCTTGAGCGTCAGGAAAGTGCCGACGAGCTTTGCAGTAAATGTGACCAATATGCAAAGGATTGGGCACCCGTTGCAGAGGAATTGTGGACAACACTTCCCCATAAAGACACCCACACACAGTATTACCGTGACACACCCGAGGGGAAAGCACAATTCGGCGGTTGCACAGGAAATTGTGCAAATTGTAACGCACATAAATAAATATAAAAATTTTGACCGCATTCCAAACGGAGTGCGGTCATTTTATTGAATCCCTCCACCGCCTACGGCGGTCCCCCTCCCTTTAACAAGGGAGGCTTTTTATGTATTCTGCATTTTTTTGCGGTATTCGGTGGGTGACATTCCCACATAGTTTTTAAAGCAGACCGAGAAATACCGTTGGTCGCAGTAAGACAATCTTTCTGCAATTTCACCGATGGACAAAGTGGTATCTTCAAGATAATTCTTTGCGGCGGCGAATTTTTTCTCCAGATAATACTGATACGGTGTCAAGCCGTAAGCTTTTTCGAAAACCTGAATGATATAGTTTTTGGAATATTCCAAATCTTCACAAACCGTATCAAGTGAGAATTCCTTTTCAATATAAAAATCAATCTTTTTGCGGATTTTTTCAGGCAAATCATCATGGTGACGCTCGTCACGGTGACTGACATAAACAAAAAAGCGCATAAGCTCAACTGAAATTTCGTCAACCATCCGTTTATAGTCATCCGCATAAGTATCAACGATTTTTATGATATTCTGCACTATGTTTTTGCAATGACAATCGGGGAAAAAACAAGTATTCTTCGGCAGATAATTTTTGACAAGCATATCCGCAAGAGGTCCCTCAAAAATCACCCAATATTTATGCCACGGATTCTCTTTCGAACTGTAATAATGATGATTAGAGCCTTTATTGAGAAAGAACACATCGTTTTTTTGCGGATGATAGGTCTGCCCGTCAATTTCAAGGGTACCCCAACCATCTGCAATAAACTCAAGGGACATCAATTCTGACTTTGTGCGAACAACATCAAATTGTTCTTCGTATTTAGTTTCCCCCATAAGTTTTATGTTTAAGGGCAAAGCTTCATCATAATAAGGTGCAAAGTTTAAAATTTTCTCTTTCATTGGTATAATCCTTACATTTGTAATATTATTTTCGGGAATTCGCCAATATTTGCAGTGATAATTATAACATAGATATTTATAATACACAATAACAACAGATAAAAAAATAGCCTTCCCCCCAACGAGGGGAAGGTGGCTGCGAAGCAGACGGAAGGGGGGGATTGAGAATCCCCCCCTCAGTCATTTTCTGCGAAAATGACAGCTCACCCTCAAGGGTGGAGCCTATAATAACTTTATGCTACACGGCTTGATGTACCCTGAAGATATCCGTAATCATAATATCTGATAACTGTAAAGTTGCGAAGGAATGTGAACTTAAGCTTCATAACCTTCTGTGAAATTGCAGTATCGCAGAATGAAACCACGGGTCCCATAAAGAATGCGGTTACAACTGTACCAATGCCAACGGGGCCGCCCATACTGATTGCCGCAATTGTGCAGATTAAATCAGTTGCCACTCTGCACCATTTATATTTAAGCTTTGTGTTATCTTCCATAACAAAACCGAGAGCATCATAAGGTGATACACCCAGATTACAATTGAAATAAAGTGATGCTGAAAGGCTTAAAAGGAAAACACCGAGAGCCATAAAAGTTATTCTTACAAAAAGTGGATTTTCTTCGGGAAGAATTGCATCATAAATGCCTGTGAAAAATTCACACACATAGCCCACACCAACCATATTGAAGATTGTGCCCACATTAATAAGCTTTTTAGCAACAAGTGCCACGATTACAAGAATTGCACCGTTCAGGCACATCTGCCAGAAGCCAAAGCTGATGCCCATTTTTTCGGCAATGCTCATATTAAGTGCGGTATAAGGGTCAACGCCCATTCCCGAATAAGAGAAAACAGAAACTGAAAAGCCCATAAGAAGTATACTCATTGTCATAAGAGCCATTCTTTTAGCGCCGTGCTTCTGTGAAAGAATTGTGATAGGGTTCATTTGTTTGAGAATTTGTGCCATTGTAATATATTCGCCTTTTCTTTGTATGTTTTTAACAAATAATTATTGTTTGTTTTGTCATATATTACTATACAAAAATTTCAAAGTCAACATTAAATTGTTAATTATTTAACTTTCTACCTTTGGCACAAATTTACAAATTGGAGTGTTAGTTTTTGTGCAATTTAACGAATTGTTTAAACAAAAAACGGCGGGAGCAAGCCCCCGCCCGAAAAGTATTTATTTGTATTCCTTTAATGCGTTGTATTCAATGTAGTTCCAGACCGATTGGAAATGTTTTTCGTCACGAATTACTTCATCGTAATATGACCTTTGCCATATTGAAAATCCGATTTCTTTTGTAATAAGAGTTTTCGTTGAACGAATTACAGTATCCAGTTTTGTAGGGGACGATGCGGGCATCGTCCCCTACGATTTTTGATAATATCGGTTTTTTATCTTTTACACATATGGTTACAAAATATAATCCATTACTGCTGTAATCGTAATTTTGTAATCGCAATCTCTTTCTTTTCGGTATTTTACTCATATTGTTTATGAGAGTTTATGAATGAACAATCCTGATAACAGTTTGGGTTCAAACCATGTTGATTTTGGTGGCATAACCTTGCCGGCGTCGGCGATGTCCATAAGCTCGCCGAGAGATGTGGGATACATTGCGAATGCTAATTTCATTCCCTCTGCCACTCTGCGTTCAAGTTCTGTGAGCCCACGAATACCGCCTACGAAGTCAATTCTCTTGTCGGTTCTCGGGTCGGTGATATTGAGAATGGGTGTGATGAGATTATTCTGCAGGATTGACACATCAAGGCACTCAACGGGGTCGTTCTCATTGATAAACTCTGCCTTTGCAGTCACCTTGTACCACTTGTTATCAAGGTACATACCGAATGTGTGTCGTTCTTTGGGCGCATAGGGGCTCTCATTTGCCTCTTCAACCACGAATTTCTCGCCCATTTTTGCGATAAACTCTTCACTTGAGTTGCCGTTTAAATCTGCGATTACGCGGTTGTAGTCCATAATTTTAAGCTGGTCGCAGGGGAAAATAACTGACAAGAAGAAATTGAACTCTGCCTGTCTCTCATATTCACCCTCACCGCGTCTTTTTTGTCCTACGCGAACTGCTGATGCGCATCTGTGGTGGCCGTCGGCAATATAAAGATAGGGGATTTCTGCGAATTCTTTAACGAGTGTGTCGATAACTGTATCGTCATCAATTACCCATACAGTCTGTGAAACGCCGTCGTCGCTTACGAAATCATAAGCGGGAGCGTGGGCGTTTTTCCAATCCTCTGTAAGCTTTGAAACTGTTTCATTCTCGCGGTGTGTGAGGAAGATGGGGCCTGTGTTTGCATCAAGTGTATCAACGTGACGAATTCTGTCTGCCTCTTTGTCGGCGCGGGTGAATTCGTGCTTTTTAATAACATTGTTGAGATAATCGTCAACTGCGGTACAGCCCACAATACCCGTCTGCTCTCTGCCGTTCATAATCTGACGGTAAATATAAAGCATTGGTTTTTCATCCTGCTTACAAATTCCGTTTTCACTTAAAGCGTCAAGATTTTCCTTTGCTTTTTCGTAAACTTCGGGTGAATAAATGTCAATGCCGAGTGGCAAATCAACCTCTGCCTTATCAACATGTAAAAATGAATAAGGCTTATCCTTTACCATTTCGCGTGCTTCTTCTGAATTCATAACATCATAAGGAAGTGCACCTACCTGCTCGGCATATTCGTCTTTTGGTCTTACTGCCTTAAAAGGTTTAAGTATTGCCATTTTTATTCCTTCTTTCCTTTATGGTAAGTATAATTTTCAATATAATTAACGATGCGATTGCACCAATTAACGCACCCGTACTGTCAACTAAAATGTCACTTATCTGAAATGCTCTGCCGGGAACGAAAATCTGATGAATTTCGTCTGTAATTGCATAAAAAACTGTTCCTGCAAAGGAAATTACGGGTGTCAGTTTTGTTTCCCAAGTAGCATAAGTTGCGTTGAAGGTGAGCACGGAAAGCCCCATAAACTCAAGACAATGGGCAATGGTACGAATCACCTCTTGTTCAAGCTCCAAGCCCAACCACTCAAGAAGTGCTAATATAAACGAACCGCTTAATTCCGAGGATTCCTCGGCGGTCTGTGCAGAAAAGCAGAATATGATTAGCATACAAACTGCAACTAATACCCACGAAACCCCTACATATATTTTTCTTGACCTTGTCATTATTTTTGTCCTTTATAAAAATAAATATTGGCGCGGTCGCCCACAAAGAACACTCCGCTCACATCATCTGCTATTGCAAAAACAGAATTTTCGGTACAGATTGGCAAAAGCACCGCGTTTTTAAGCAGGTAGCTTTGGGCATAAGCTGCTTTTTCTGTGGTGGGATTTGCTTTCAAGTCCTCAACAATTCGGTCATACTCGTCAGAGCTGTAATTCAATACATTATAGCCATTGTCCGTTGTGAACATAGAAAGATATTCGACGGCATCGTCACTGTCAAGAGTCATTGAGCAGATTGCAGTGTCGAACTCTCCCGAATAAAGCTTATTATTGAAATCTGCTTCTTCGACAACTGTTACTGTGCCGTTAAGCTCAACACCGATATTCTTCTGCCAACAGCTGACAACTGCTTTGGCATAGGTCACATACTCCTCGGTACAGAGGATATCAACGGTGAGGTTGTCAATATTCAATTCATCAAAGGCTTTAATCATTTTGTTTCTTGCGGTATCGATATTATATGAAAGACTTTCAACGGTTGCCCCGTCAACTGCCTTGCCGTTCACCTTGTAATACGACGGCACAACAGATTTTAAAGGCGTTTCGGTAACTGCAGAAATATCAATACAGGAAACCAAGCCCGTTCTTAATGTATTATTTGAAAGTGTTTCGTCTGCCATATTGAAGACAAGTGAAATGCCGATATTTGCAAGGACTTGCTGTGTAGTCTTTCTGCCCAATTCTTCAATAGCTTCTGCTGAAGAGAAAAAACCTAAATCATAATCACCCTTACGGACAGATTTTGCAATATCAACCTCTTCGGTATTCAGATAAAATCCCACAGACTGCGGAAGTGCCGAAAATGCCCCATTGTATTCGCTATTATTCCATATACGGACACTTTTGCCTTCGTTGACAGCGGAAAGATAAAACGCACCGTTTGAGATTATGTATTTTCGTTCAAGTCCGTAACGGCCTGCGGTGAGCTTGAAAAATTCCTCATCGCAAGGGTAAGAAACGGGTTGAGTGAGAGCATAGAGAAAATCGTCAGTTTTTCTTTCAAGTGTAATTTCAAGGGTAAGTGTATCAATCACACGAATGCCCAAATTCTCTTTACTCATTTCGCCAGTGTGCACCTTTTCGGCATTCTTAATAACACTTAAAAGCTCGTAATCGGGGGCATCGGTTTCCGGCAGAATTCCACGGATTATGCCGAAAGCGAAATCTTCGGCGGTGACATCGGCGGCTATTGTTACTTCTTTTCCCTCTGCGAAGCTTTGAGCCACAGAAGAAACAAAATATTTCATATTCTCATTGAGAATAAAGGTGTATGTAAGTCCGTCATCAGAAATTTTATAATCTTTAACTGCACATTTTTGAGGAGTGCCGGTTTCGTCAAGCTTAAAAAGTCCGTCAAAAATATTCACGGCAATGGTACGCTCGGCAACAGAGTCTGCAATCTGCGGGTCAAAGTGCTCGGGGAGTTCTGTTACTGCAACGGCAAAGGTCCCGCCCTCTTCATCGTCTGTGCAGGCAGAAAGGCAGGTAGTAATTAACAATATTGATATGAAAACACAAAGAATTTTCTTAAACATTTTATTCACCGCTTAACAGTATATCAAAAAATTATGATTAAGGCTATATTTTCATAAAAAATTTTATAAAAATCTCGCTTTTATTATATTCTTTTGATATAATAAGGTATATATTTTATATTACAAGGAGTAAACTATGCCTCAAACTGATATTTTACTTATGATTTCAATTTTAATATCCGTTGTTTCTGTTATTATTTTGATTATTGTTTTAAAGAACACAAAAAATAATAAGGCTAACGATGCTTTAGAACAGAAGCTTGACTACATAAACAAAAATCTGGGTGACGAATTTCACCGCATCCGTGTTGAAAATCAGAATTCAAACAAAGAAATCCGTGAGGATGTTAAAAAGAGCCTTGATGAAATGTCTGTTCGTATTGACAATATGAATAAGGGCAATTTTGAGCACCGCGAAAAGATGAACGAAATGCTTGTTTCAATAGGCGAAAAAAATGCCCAACAAAGTGAAAAGCAGAACAAGGTACTTGAAGCTTCAATTGAAAAAATGCAGAAGTCCAATGAGGAAAAGCTTGAGCAGATGAGAGTAACCGTTGACGAAAAGCTTACCTCAACTCTCACTACAAGACTTGATTCTTCTTTCAAAACTGTTTCCGAACAGCTTGAAAACTTATATAAATCCCTTGGCGAAATGCAGACACTTTCAACGGGAGTTACCGAAAATGTTACCGCACTTAATCGCGTGCTCACAAATGTTAAGGCACGAGGCACTTGGGCAGAGGTGCAATTGGAGGGAATTCTTAACCAGACAATCCCCAATATGTTTGAGAAGAATGTGGCAACCGTTGCAGGCTCTAACGACAGAGTTGAATTCGCAATACGAATCCCCTCTTCTGAAAAAGACGGCAAGGATATTCTTCTTCCCGTTGACTCAAAATTCCCCATGGAAGACTATGTGCGACTTTGCGATGCCGCTGACCGCGCTGATGCAGATGCGGTAAAGCAAGCGCGAAAAGAGCTTGAAAACCGAGTTCTCGGTGAGGCAAAAGCAATTGCGAAGTACATCAATGTACCCGACACAACACCTTTTGCGATTATGTACCTTGCAACCGAGGGACTTTATGCTGAAATCGCATCGTCAAGAACGGGACTTCCCGAAAAATTGCAGAATGACTATAATATTATGATTGCAGGTCCCACAACCGTTACTGCACTTCTCAATTCACTTTCAATGGGCTTTAAGACAGTTGCAATCAACGAAAAGGCAAACGAAGTTCGTCAGCTTTTAGGTGCTGCCAAGGTGCAATACGAAAAATTCGGTGATTTGCTTGCCAAGGCAAAGAAAAAGGTTGACGAAGCAGGCAAAACCCTTGAAGATGCAGAGCGTAAGAACCTGTTTATTCGCAGAAAGCTTAAAAATATTGAAGAAATTGACACAGTTTCGGCAGATAAACTTTTATTTGACGAAACCGATAGTGTTGATATATAATAGAAATGTTAATGTAAAGTTATACATTTGAGGAGGAAATAAACTATGGCTCTTAAACACGCTGACATTATTGCACAGATGACCCTTGAAGAAAAGGCAAGTCTTTGCGACGGTCTTGATTACTGGCACAGCCAACCTGTTGACAGACTGGGCATCAAATCAATCGCACTTAACGACGGCCCCCACGGAATCCGCAAAAAAGGCGACCCCGACAACGCACCTAAAGGTGAAACAAGCCTTTTGAAGGGTGTTCCCGCAATCTGCTTCCCCACAGCATCAGCAACTGCTTGCTCATGGGACACTGACCTTATTTACAAAATGGGTGAAGCTCTCGGTGACGAATGTCGCAAGGAGCAGGTTTCTGTTCTTTTAGGCCCCGGTACAAATATCAAGCGTTCTCCCCTTTGCGGAAGAAACTTTGAATACTTCTCTGAAGACGGTGTGCTTGCTGGTGAAATTGCAGCAGCATTCATCAACGGTGTTCAGAGCAAGGGTATCGGTACTTCTCTTAAGCACTATGCGGCTAACAATCAGGAAACACGCAGAATGACAGTTAACGCAGTTGTTGACGAGAGAACTCTTCGCGAAGCATATCTTCTTCCCTTTGAAATCGCAGTTAAAAAAGCTCAACCCTGGACTATTATGAACTCATATAACAGACTCAACGGCACATATGCCGCCGAAAACAAGTGGCTCTTAACCGATGTTCTTCGCGATGATTTCGGATTTGAGGGTGTTGTTATTACTGACTGGGGCGCAGAGAACGAGAGAGTTCCCGGACTTCAGGCAGGTCAGGAAATCGAAATGCCCACATCATCAGGTATCGGCACAAAGCTTATTATTGATGCAGTTAACAACGGTGAGCTTGACGTGGCTGTTCTTGATGCCGCTTGCGACAAGATTATTGAGCTTTCAAAGAAAGCTGAACCCGTACTTGGCAAAGAATATACATATGACAGTGATGCTCACCACCAGCTTGCTCGTGAAATTGCAGGTCAGTGTATGGTTCTTATGAAGAACGACGGAAATGTTCTTCCTCTTAAAAAGGATGCAAAGATTGCTCTTATCGGTGAAATGGCACACACACCTCGTTATCAGGGTGCAGGTTCTTCACTTATTAACCCCATTAAGCTTGACTCTGCTTACAGCACAATGAAAGAAATGGGTGTTAACTTCTCATTCTCAAAGGGCTACGAGCTTGGCAAATGCAAGGCTAAAAAGGCAATGGAGCTTATTCTTGACGCTAAAGAAAAGGCAAAGAATGCTGATGTGGCACTTGTGTTTGTTGGTCTTACTGATGAATATGAAACAGAGGGTAACGACAGAAAGCACCTTGCAATTCCCCCAATGCACAACACACTTGTTGAAGAGGTTCTCAAGGTTAACCCCAACACAGTTGTTGTTCTTTCAGGCGGTGCTTCAATTGAAATGCCTTGGGCTGACAAGGTTCCCGCAATTCTTAATATGTTCCTTACAGGACAGGCGGGCGGAAGTGCAGTTTGTGATATTCTCTTCGGTGATGTTAACCCCAGCGGTAAGCTCAGCGAAACATATCCTTTAGCACTCAGCGACAATTCAAGCCACAACTACTTCCCCGGTACTTCTGTTTCTGTTGAATACAGAGAAAGCGTTTATGTTGGTTACAAATACTATGACACCGCAAACAAAGAGGTTGCATTCCCCTTTGGTCACGGTCTTTCATACACAACATTTGAGTACAGCGATATTAAATTGAGTGCTGACAGCATTAAAGATACTGACACAGTAACAGTTTCATTCAAGATTAAGAACACAGGCGACCGCGACGGCGCAGAGGTTGCACAGATTTATGTAAACGATGTTGAGAGCACAATTTACCGTCCCGTTAAAGAGCTTCGCGGATTTAAGAAAGTATTTATCAAGGCGGGCGAAGAGGCTGAAGTTTCAGTTGAACTCGACAAGCGTGCATTTGCTTACTACAATGTAAATCTCGGTGATTGGCATGTTGAAAGCGGCGACTTCAAGATTCTTGTAGGTGCATCAAGCCGCGACATCAAACTTGAGGCAACAGTTAATGTTGAGTCAACAGTTGAGGCTGAAATCCCCGATTACAAGGCTACTGCTCCCTGCTATTACGGTGCAGATATTATGAATGTTAAGGATGAAGAATTCACCGCAGTTTACGGCAAGGAATTACCACCATCAGTTAGAGACAAGAATGCACCATTCACACTTCTCAACACAATTGAGGACGCACAAGATAGCAAATGGGGCGGAAGAATTTACAGACTTCTCATTAAGATGCTCGGTGCTGAAACAATGGCAGGTGCTATTGCAACTCAGCTTCCCATTAAGAACTTCATTTCAATGAGCTTTGGTCTTTTCAGTCCTGAAATGGCACAGGGACTTATTCTTATTCTCCACGAGGACAAAATGGGTGCAGGTCTTAAAGTTATCTTTAAGGGTATTCCGAACCTCATTAAAAACCTCGGCAAGTTAAAGCAGATTTAACGAATAAGCACAAAGAAAGAGCATCCGATTGGATGCTCTTTTTGTTTTGTAAAGATTATAATAAAACTATTCCGTTCTCTGCACAGATTTTCTTTGTTTCGTCGTCCCAGAGAGAAACCTGTACTTCGCCGATATGTGCTTTACCCAAAAGCAGCATTGAAAGTCTTGACTGACCGATACCGCCACCTATTGTGAGGGGCAATTTGCCCTCTAAAAGCTCTTTATGGAAAGGAAGATTTCTTCTTTCGTCCTTACCCGAAATTCTTAACTGCTCGTCAAGGCTCTTTTCGTCAACACGGATACCCATTGATGAGATTTCAAATGCACAATCAAGCACATCGTTCCAGAAAAGAATGTCGCCGTTAAGTGACCAGTCATCATAGTCGGGTGCACGGTGGTCGTGGGATTTGCCCGATTTAAGTGCACAACCGATTTTCATAATAAATACTGTTTTATGCTCTTTTACAAAGAGGTTTTCTCTCTCTTTGGGGCATTTATCGGGATACAAATCCTCAAGCTCTTGCGAAGTGATAAACGTCACATTCTTTTCAAGCTGAACGGGAAGCTGCGGATAAACACATTTAAGAAAATCAAGAGTTTCACAAATTGCATTTACAATACTTTTCACAACCGCTTTGAGATAATCTTCATTGCGGTTTTCTTTTGTGATAATCTTTTCCCAGTCCCATTGGTCAGTATAAATCGAATGGAGATTATCCATTTCTTCGTCACGGCGGATAGCATTCATATCCGTATAAAGTCCCTCTCCTGCCGAAAAACCGTAGGTGCGAAGAGCCATTCTCTTCCACTTTGCAAGGGAGTGAACAATCGCCGCAGTTTTGCCTGTTTCTTTAACATCAAAGGTAACTGCGCGCTCAACACCGCTCAAATCGTCATTCATACCTGTTGCGGGGTCAACGAAAATGGGCGCAGAAACTCGCTTAAGGTTTAAAGCGGGACAAAGCTTATCTTCAAATATTCTTTTTAACATTCCGATGGCTTTTTGAGTTTCATACATACTCAAAACTGATTTGTAGCCCTCGGGAACTATGACTTTGCTCATTGAAATCGCCTCAAATTATAAATTGCCTACTGTTCTTGGGAACATAATAGCGTCGCGGATATTCTGAACGCCTGTGATATACATAAGCATTCTTTCAAAGCCGAGACCGAAGCCGCTGTGTGGTACGCTGCCGAATTTTCTTGTGTCGATATACTCCTGATAAGCTTCGATAGGCATACCCTTTTTGTTCATTGCGTTGATAAGCTTTTCTAAATCTGCTTCTCTTTCACTACAGCCGATGATTTCGCCGATACCGGGAACAAGAAGGTCTGTTGCGGCAACTGTTTTGCCGTCGTCATTTTGCTTCATATAGAAAGACTTGATGTCTGCAGGATAGTTATAAACGAATACAGGTCTCTTGAAATATTCGTCAGCAAGGTATTTTTCGTGCTCTGTTGCGAGGTCACAACCCCACTCAACCTTATATTCAAACTTTTTGCCTGAATTGAGAAGAATGTCGATAGCATCAGTATAAGTAACTTTTGCGAAATCGTTGTTTATAACTGTCTGAAGCTTTTCGATAACGCCTTTTTCAACCCACTGATTGAAGAATTCCATTTCGTCGGGGCATTTATCAAGAATGTCTTTAATGATGTATTTTATGAAATCCTCTGCGATTTCGATAATATCCTGCAAATCTGCAAAGCAAACCTCGGGCTCAACATGCCAGAATTCTGCAGCGTGACGGGTTGTGTTACTGTTTTCTGCGCGGAATGTGGGGCCGAATGTGTAAATTCTGCCAAGACCCATTGCCGCCATTTCACCCTCAAGCTGTGCAGAAACGGTTAAGCCTGCCTTTTTGCCGAAGAAATCGTTTGCGTAGTATTCCTCTTCACTCTCATACTCTGTTTTAAAGGGATGAGTTGTAACGCGGAACATTTCGCCTGCACCCTCACAGTCACTACCTGTAAGAATTGGTGCGTGAACATATTTATAGCCGTTATTGTTGAAATATGTGTGAATTGCAATGGAGAGCTGATGACGGATTGCCATTACTGCCTCGAAATATCTTGTGCGTACACGAAGATGAGGAATTGTTCTTAAAAATTCCATTGTGTGACGCTTTTTCTGTAAGGGGAAATCTGACGGACAAGAACCGAGAACCTGAACCTCTGTAAGCTCGATTTCGTAGCCGTTACGCTCTGATGCAACGAGAGTACCCTCAACCTTTAAAGCAGTACCAACAGGCATAAAGGATTTAACCTGCTCGTCATTAAACTTTTCTTTATCGGCAACAAGCTGAATACTTCTAAAGCAAGTGCCGTCATTAAGCTCTGCAAACGCAACATTTTTAGAATCACGCGCAGTTCTTACCCAACCGCAAACTGTAACATTAGTGTTTACATATTTTTCGCCGTTTGCAAAAAGCTCCTTAATATCTGTATGTTTCATTTGAACATCGCCTCCAAAAGCAATATTTCTCTATTGTAATATTATTTATATATACAGAATATTTTATTCTTTTTATGGCTATAAGTCAATATTTTTTTGGAAAATATGAGTATTATAGAGCATAAAATAGCCTTCCCCCATCGAGGTATTCCCCTGTTAGGGGAAATGTCGCGTAGCGACAAAGGGGTTCCCGTTTTCGGAGAAAAAAGGTGGCACGAGCAACGCGAGTGACGGAAGGGGGGATTTTTTACCCCTCAGTCAACTTCGTTGACAGCTCCCCTTCCAGGGGAGCCAAGATACCCCCCTCAGTCATTTTCTGCGAAAATGACAGCTCCCCCTCAAGGGGGGGAGCCGAAATTGGGAGAACTTATTTTAATACCGATACATTCGCTTCGGGGAGATAGTAGCATACGATTGGTCCTTCTTCATAGACCACATAAACATATCTGCCGTTGTCGCCTGAAGTCATAAACTGTGAAACTGATTTTTCGACAATCTCCTCTGCTTTTGCCATATCCATTACACTCTGCAAGGGATGACCTGCGTCTTTATATACTCGTTTAAGCATATCAATATTTGACAGTTGTTCATTGTTGATAAATGAGCTTGTAGCTTCAAATGTGTACCAAATCAATTCACCGCTTGTAAAGGTTACATCTTTAATTGTATCGTAAATCCAATAATGATAACCGCCTCTCTCGTCATAGGTATCTTCATTTGCCTTATAGAATTTCTGCAAGGCTTCACCGATTTCAAGAGGACTATCTGTATAAAGCACCTCTTTAACCGTCAAATTAAGGTCATTTGCTACATAGCCGTTATCTTTAAGGAATGCCAAGGTTTCGGTCATATCGGCATAAACTGGAATACCGTCATATACAAGTGCATATTCACTCGTGATTTCCATAACACTATTGGGAGTGAGTTTAGTATCATCTTGCATACATTCGGCACCCATAAAATCGCTACCGCCCATCGCCAAGATACCGAGGGGTTTTTCTTTTCTTTCAAAAAGCTGTTCATAGGTCATTTTTGTAAGGTCGTTATAAAGAGCCTTGCAAAGCGCTTCTGTATCTTCTATCCATTCCACATTTGGAACGTTGGTTGTTTCAGGAACACTTTCTTCACTGTACTGAATTTTTTCCTCTTTAAGCTCATATACACCTGTGTTTGAAATGAATGACCATGGTTTTGTTTTAAGATAGCCTGCGGAATTGTTTGTGTCGCCAGCATAATAAATATTACCATATTCATCGTAATATTCGACTATTTCATCCGTTTCAACTTCGGGTGGGTCATTTATGAGATATTCCTTTAAAATCTCATCAAAGAAATCTGAACCGTAAACCGCTTTAAGATATTCAACATAAATTTCTTCTGAATAGATATGGAAAGTGCGATATTTAAGTTCGTTATTATTATCGCGGAATGCAAAGGTAAGACCTAAAAAGCTATCTTCACCATATTGCACTTTCTCTTTCTTAACCTTGTCAAAAAGACCAACAATTGCCTCTTTGGCATTATCGCTTGTACCCTCAACAAAATCTTCGTCAGCATCATAAGCACCCAAATAATGCACATAGGGGTCAAGTGCATAAGCATCAATTGAAACGCTCTTGATTTCTGACTTGTCGGGAGTTTTATTGAATGTACCAAAAAATCCTGAAACAACAACTGCCAAAAATACTGCGGTAACGCTGACAAGAACAGCATACCACTTAAATGATTTAACTGTTGTTTTGAGTTTTCTTGTCATTATAAGCTGAAGCACAAAATATGCAACAAGGCCTGCAACTGCAAGGATAATAAAATACGCAAGCGGGCTGATTTCACGCCAGAACATTTCTTCAATCAAATATGCCATAAGCAAGAACACAAATGTTGTATTGATTGCTCTTGAGATTGCAAAGTGACCAAATGAATTTGCATGCTCTGCCTTACGAGCCTTATAAAGAACATAACCGATAGCGATAAGCACAACTGAAATTGCAAGCCAAGAGAGAATTGGAGCTGTAAGGCTAATACCAACCTTTGCAGAATCGGGAATTACATATTTATCAGCTTCAACACCATTTCGTGTAAGGGAAAGAAAAACATCAATTGGCTGTCTGAGAATATTATAACCCATATCGGAATTCTCTCTGAATATAGAACTGCAGATGTTCCAAGGGCTTATAAGACCATACCATGTAATCATAATCACATCTCCGCTACGGGCATAACCGTTAAGAAAACTGCTGATAATGCTTGAACCCGCATTCACGGTAAGCACAGGAATTGCAGAAGCGGTAAACGAAGTGAGAGCAACCTCAAAAATATTACCGCCAATCATTGTAGCCATTGCGCCGATTGCAAAGCCGGCAAGTCCGCTGACAAAGAACATTGAAACTGCATATAAGAAGATTTGTGTGGCGTGTGCCGCGTAGTCAAATGTCGTAATATTCACAATGTAAATAATTAACATAGGAATAAGAACAGCAACAAAAAGTGATATAATGCCTGCAAGTATTCTGTTAATGAACATTGTTTTTCTGTTCACGCCAAGGCTGAAAAATACATTTACCTGCTTTTTAGAAAGCATATAATAAAATGATTTTATTGCTGTCATCATTCCGCAGAGCACCATTCCAATAGGGAAAAGTGAAAATAAATCACTACCAAGCGAATTACGAGCCACGAACATTGAAACCTCTTCGTGTTCCGTTACCACAAGGAATTCTTCGCTTGTCACATAAGAAATAACGGGGAAAGTAAATGCAATAAGCAATACAACCAATGCAATTGCGGGGAAAAGAATTGAGCCTAACAGACTTCGTTTGAAATCGTTAAGATTTACATTATTTTTCGAAGATTTTTGTGACATCATACTTCTTATCCTCCATTTCGTTTAAGAATACCTCTTCCATTGTGAGCTGATACTCGTCAATTGCGATTGGAAGAAGTGCGTTGAGCTTCTGCTTTTCTTCGGCAGTTGTTTTGTCAAAAATAATCATTGCAACCTTGCCGTCAATATCAAGTGACTTATACTTAATACCTCTGAAATCGAATTCACTGATATCGCGGTCAAAAATAAGACGGAATTTGCTGTAGTTTTTAGAAATATCATAAACTGAGCAATCCATTGTAAGCTTTTTACCGTTAATAAGTCCTACATTGTCGCAAAGGTCAGAAAGCTCTGACAAGTTGTGCGATGAGATTATGAGTGAGCACTCACTCTCTGCTACATATTCAATAAAAAGCTTCTTTGTAATATCTTTTTTCTGCGGGTCAAGACCGTCAAAGGTTTCGTCAAGCAACATAAAGCGGGGATGTGACGCGAGGGCTAAAATAATCTCGGTCTGTCTTTGCATACCCTTTGAAAATCCGCGGATTTTCTTTTTGGGGTCAAGTCCGAAAACTTCAACAAGGTTATTGAGTGTTTTAAAGCTGAAATTTGGGTAATAATCAGCATAAAAATTTGCCATTGACTTGATTGTGGCATTCATTGGAAAATAAAGGTCGTCGGGGATATAGAACATTTCTCGGCGGATGTCGGCATTATCAAAGGTGGGGATACCGTCCATAAGAACTTCGCCACCCTCTGCTTTATAAATGCCTGCCGCAGTTTTTAAAAGTGTGGTTTTACCTGCACCGTTATAGCCGATAAGACCGTATATACTTGATGGTTCTACTTTGAAAGAAATGTCCTCAACGGCTGTGAAATCGCCGAATTTTTTGGTAACATTCTTAAATTCAATCATTATTTTCAGCTCCTTTGAAAATATCATTGACAAGCTTTAAGACAGATTCACGGTCAGCGCCCATATTTTTGGCATTGACAAGTGAAGCCTTTAATGAGTCTAAAGACTGTTCAAGATAAATGTTTTGAGATTTGGTATCACCGCTAACGAATACGCCTTTTCCTGCAATTGTATAAATTATGCCCTCATTTTCTAACTCCGATAATGCGCGCTTTACGGTGTTGATATTAAGGCTTAATTGTGCAGAAAGCTGTCTTAAAGACGGTAGCCGGTCGTCTTTTTTCAGCACTCCCCTTTGAATATCAAGAACAATTTGTTCTTTAATCTGTTCATAGATGGGAGTTCTTGAATGGTAATCAAGAAAAATATTCACGGTGTTTCACCTCCTGTTCACTGTGCTAACTGTGCTATTTCAATTAGCACAGTTTGATGATACAGTATAAATTTCCAATTGTCAATAGATTTTTTCAAAATTTATTTTTTCTTAAAGAAATCTTAAAAATAAAAATAGCCTTCCCCCGCCGAGGGGAAGGTGCCGAGGAACGAGGCGGAAGGGGGGATTTTTAACCCCTCAGTCAGCTTCGTTGACAGCTCCCTTCCAGGGGAGCCAAGATACCCCCCTCAGTCATTTTCTGCGAAAATGACAGCTCCCCCTCAAGGGGGGGAGCCGAAATTTTTGTTTATTATTTATCTTCTCTTATTTCTTTATGGTGTTTAATTCTTACTCCGAGAATTACCGCACCTGTACCGAGGACAAAGGCTACCATTATAGCAGAAATTGTAACCCATATCCAATCGGGAAGATATGGTGTTGCGGCTTCATATAACGGAAGTTTATAAAGCTCGGTACCGTCATTTTCGCCGTATGGAATACGGATAACACTAACGGAATAACTGCCTGCCACATAAGAGATTGTATTATCACTTACCTCAATTGATGCTTCCTTGGGTGCCACATGCAAGGGCTCGTCAATCTCATTGCAAGCCGCTTTGAAATTCTCATCAAGATACTGCACCGAGGGATTATTCACATTTTCAAAGCCTGTAAGATTTATATCAATTTTATGGTCGATATTTGTGCTGTTTACAAGCTTTACATATATCACCTGATTTTCGGTATCCACCGTTGAGCATTGGTAAACTCCCTCGTCGGTCATATCGAAATCTGTATTAAGATAATTTGTGCCGTAATTATTGGCAAAAAGCATCTGCACATAATAATCAGGGGTAAAAACAACATTCTGCGAATCAAACCATATGAGGTTTACATCCCAGCACTGTGCATTGATTTTCGCAAGGGCGGGAGCATATGAAATCATACTCACCACATCTGCATTACGCTCAATACCCGTAAGGTACGCGGCATTCTCAATCGCCGCCCAGATGTTGCTCTTGGTCTGAATTGTGCCCACACCGTCGGCTTTTGGTGCATACTCACCCACAATCACCTTGGCACTGCTTCGCTCGTAAGTGTCATAACGGTCAGTTGTGCCGAAAAGATAACCGCCAACTGTATAATAGTGTTCATCAACAATCGTGTCGCGGTAATTAGCATTTATTGTTGCCCAGTTTGCATCAAAGTCTTCACCGCTGCCGGAATGTCCCGCTGAAGAAATAATTGTTATTTCGGGGTATTTCTCTTTTACCGCCTTATAAACAGCGTCAAAGTTTCGCCAATAAATCTCGCCCCAATTTTCATTACCGATGGCGAGATATTTCATATTGAAAGGCTCTGCGTGACCGTTTTCGGCACGGAGTGCACCCCACTCGGTAGTAACATCACCGTTTGCGTATTCAATCAAATCAAAAATATCCTGCAAATATTGATTGAACTCGTCGGTTTCGGGAGTATAGGCAATGTTTTCAACATATTCCTGCCACTCTGCCTCGGTGATTTCGCCGTTATTATATTTTTGCAAAGTATCGTTATAGCCTGCTCTGCCCTGACAGATAAGTCCGGCATTGAGAACGGGTACGGGCTCTGCACCAAGCTCGGCACAAAGTGTGAAATACTCGTGAAAGCCGAGAGAATTTGTATTCACATAATATCTGCCATTATTATCGTCTGCCCAGAGATTATAGGTCTGCAAGCGTTCTTCGGGCTTACCGATTGTGTTTTTCCAATTGTAAATAGTTTCCAAGCTGTCGCCCTCGGCAAGACAACCGCCGGGGAAACGGATAAACTGCGGTGAAAGCCCCTTGAGTGCATCATAAAGGTCGGTGCGGAGTGTGGTATATTTCCATTCATCCGTGCCGTAACCGTGACTGCTTGTGGGAACAAGCGACACGAAATCCATATAAAAACTGCCGTTGCCTGTAAATGTGAGCAACAATGAACCGTCTGCGGTAACATCAGAACTTATCGGCAGAGTTATTTTAGTCCAATCGGTACAAGCAGAAATGTCAAATTCATAAAAATCCTTATTACCTTTTGCATTAAGGCTGACTTTAACCGTGCCCTCAAAATCAACATTCTTGAAATATGCCGAGAAAGTATATTCCTCGCCCGCCTTAAAGCCCATATCAGCAGTTGACTGCTTTTTGGAATCGGGATTATAGGTTTTGTAATCATAAAGCTCGGTAAATCCAAGATTTTTAACGGTTGCCGACTCTTCAACAGTTACAGAAAGATAATTTGTGTTATTCTCATTAAGTCCGTCTGCGGTGAGCACTGCATAATCGACAGCGTCGACCTGCCACGCGGCATCGGGCTTAGCTTCATATTCAAAAGAGTTGTTATTAACAAGATTTGAAACAAGACCGCCGTCACCCGAAAAGCTTATATCTTCAAGAAAAATGCCGTAAAGATTGTCGCTGATTTCATAAGAAATATTTTCAGCAGAGAGATTTATTGTTTTTGTCTGTGGGTCTGCCACGCCACCCGTAAACATAAGAACTGATGCCGAAAGCACCAAAACGGCCAATAAAAGCGACACAAATCTTTTCAAGCATTACACCTTCTTAAACGAATTTTAATGAGAACTTAAGCTTTCTTAATATATTTTAACAGTTACAAGGGCTTATGTCGAGTAATTTTTACAAATTTTTTATACAATATATATGATTTTTCACAGTTGTATTTTTTGAGAATACAATATATAATTAGATTATCAAAATTTTCTAATTTTCGAGGGCAAAATTATGGCGAAGAAAAAGATTTACACCATTGCAGACGCACATCTTGACACTATCTGGAGTTGGGATTTTGAAACCACCGTTGACAAGTATATTTTTAATACTCTCAACGATAATTTCAAGCTTTTTGAGAAGTACCCCGACTACAAATTCAATTTTGAGGGCTCATACCGTTATGAGCTTATGCACGAATACTACCCTGAAATGTGGAAAAAAATGAAAGACTACATAGCAGAGGGCAAATGGAATGTTTGCGGAAGTGCATTTGAAAACGGTGATGTAAATGTACCCTCGCCCGAGGCTCTTTTCAGAAATATTCTGCTCGGTAACAACTATTTTCAGCAGAATTTCGGCAAGCGAAGCTGTGATATTTTCTTGCCCGATTGCTTTGGCTTTGGCTATGCCCTGCCCTCAATTATGCACCACGCAAATCTTAAAGGCTTTACCACACAGAAATTAAGCTGGGGCTCGGCTTACGGCATTCCCTTTGACCTTGGTAAATGGTACGGTGTTGACGGCAACTTTGTTTACGGTAACACAAACTGCGGTGATTACACACGCACATTTATAAAAATCCGTGAGCTTGATTTCATTAAGAAAAAGTTAGAAGAAAACGAGCAATATGATTTGGATATTACCACCTGTTTCCATGGTACAGGTGACCGCGGCGGCGCTCCAAAGGAATTATCAGTTAAAACTCTTACCGCTGAAATGGATAAAAATGGAGAAAGCGATACAGAAATAGTATCGGCAACTGCTGACGAAATATTCCATGTTCTTGACGCTATGCCCGAAGAAGCAAAGCAAAAGCTACCCGTATGGAACAATGAGCTTGTTATGACAAATCACGCGGTTGGCGGTTACACCTCACGCGCAATCGGTAAGCGTTGGAACAGAAGAAACGAAGAAATCGCAGATATGGCAGAGCGTGCGAGCGTTGCAGCTATGGCACTCGGAGGGTATGAATATCCTCAAGAGGCACTTACAAAGGCTTGGAAGAGGGTTATCGCCCACCAATTCCACGACGATTTACCCGGCACATCAGTTCAGCGTGCATATAGACGAAGCTGGAACGACTACGCAATGTCACTTAACCAATTCACAAACGAATATGAGGGCGCAGTTAAAAACATTGCGTCACTTATTGACACATCTGCCGTTAAGGGTATTCCCGTTGTAATCAACAACCCTATGGAATATGAGAGAACAGGCGTTGTAAAAATCACAATCCCCGCAAAGCTCCGTTACAAGAATATGGCGGCATTTGATATGGAGGGTAACGAACTGCCCACACAGGTTATTGAGTCAGCTGCCACACATTCAGTTGTGCTCGTTTATGTAACTGTTGCGCCGATGGGCTACAAGCTTCTTGACATTCAGAGCAAGCGCGCAAGAATTTCAACTCCTCTCAAAGCGTCAATTCACGGACTTGAAAATGAGAAATACAAGGTTACATTTAACAGTAACGGTGATATCCGTTCAATATTCGACAAAGAATTAAAGAAAGAAATTCTCAAAAAGCCAATTGTTACAGGTATTTTCGATTACAACGGCAGTAAGGATTGGCCTGCATGGGAATTGAATTATGAAGAACTCAACCGCGAGCCGCAGCACACCCCCCGCGTTAAGTCCATTGAGGTTATCGAAGAGGGTGTTTGCCGTGTTGCAATGAAGATTGTAAAGGTATATAAGGACAGCACTTTTACATCAATCGTAGCACTCTCACGCGGTGGAAAAACTGTTGAGGTTTATGACGAAACCGAATGGCGAAGCACCTGCTCTGCCGCTAAAGAGGTATTCAGCTTTACCGCTCAAAGTCCCGTTGCAACCTACGATTTGGGACTTGGTGCAATCAAGCGCGGAAATATGACCGAAAAGCTTTTCGAGGTTCCTGCACAGAAATGGGCTGACATTACAGACGAAAGCGGCGAATTCGGTGTATCCGTTATAAGTGAATGCAAATACGGTTGGGATAAATTCGACAACAACACTCTGCGCCTGACCCTTATGCACACTCCACTTAAAAATTATCGCGTTGACAGTATGCAGTCAATGATGGAATTGGGTCTTAACCGCTATTCCTACGCGATTTATTCACACGAGGGTGCAGTTGGTCACTCGACACAGTGCGAGGCACGAAATTTTGTAATGCCAATGGCAAGCTTTATCTGTTCAAAGCACGCGGGAGCTACCATCAGCGAGCTCTCATTTGCAAGCCTTTCGGGTAATGCCATTCTCCGTGCTATGAAAAAGGCAGAAAACAGCGATGAAATTGTCATCCGCGTTGGCGAGGGCGAGAAAAAAGCACAGAAAAATGTTGAATTTTCACTTTGCACCGAAATTTTGAGTGCAAGAGAGATTTACGCATCGGAAGAGCATATTGAAGATGTTGAAATTCAGAACGGTAAGCTGATTTTTGATTTGATGCCCTATGAAACCCGTTCATTTGCTCTTACTGTAAAATCCGCTGACAGAAAAGAAAACTCAAAAGCAGTTGATTTTGCGGGTAATGTTGATGCTTACTCAACAAATGATGCACCCAAATCATCGCTTCCCATAATCAACAAAACTATTCCCGCAGAAATGCGACCTGATACAGTTTATGCGGGCGGTGTGAAGTTTGAGCTTGGTAACAAGGCTATTCTTTGTGGCGGACAGACAATCAATCTCCCCGAAAACACAAAGAAAATCAATTTGCTTTGTGCGTCTTTAAACGGTGACAAGTATATTACAATCGGCGGAAATTCTGCAAAGGTAAATGATATACGCGAATACTACGCAGGCTGGGATTTATACGATTTTGAGGAAGTTGCATTCACAAAAGACGGCAAGTTAGGCTATGAATTCACACATTCACATAATGACAACGGCGACGCTAAATGTCAGCAGTTATTCTTCTGGAATGTTGAGTTAGAAACCGAGAGTGACACAATTACCCTGCCTGTTGACCGCGATATTCTTATTCTTGCAATCACCGCTGACGGTGATGAGAACACCTGCACTCTCGCAACAGAGCTTTATGACAACATAAAGGGCAGATATTTTGATTACAAAATGAGCGTTCGTGAAAAACTTACATATATCAACAGTAAGCGCGTTCACAGACTCAACGACAAGGGCGGAGCATTCCGCGACAGAAATAAGGGAAGGAGATAATAACTATGGCTGAAAATAAAGGCGACATCCGTTATGTCGGTGTCAAAGAAACCCTGGCATACGGCATTGCAAACGCAGGTCAATGCTTTGGTTACAATATTATTGCAGGCAGCTATCTTTCACTTTTCTTTACAAAGGTTTTTGGTGTCCCGCCTGAAGCAGTTGCAGCAATGATGCTCATTTTAGGTTTGTGGGACACAATCAACGACCCGCTTATGGGTTCAATTATTGACAGAACAAGAACTCGTTACGGTAAGCTCAGACCCTATCTGCTTATAATCCCCATTCCTTTAGGTCTTGCAACAATTATGCTTTTTGCAGGTCCTCAAATCCTTGGTGACAAGGCAGAAGATGTGGCAAAAATTATTTATATGTTTGTCACTTACTTTATTTGGGAATTGTTCTACACACTTGGTGACGTGCCGTTCTGGGGAATGAGCGCGGCAATAAGCCCCTCGCCCTCTGACAGAACAAGAGTAATTTCTTCTGCTCGCTTTGTTTCGGGTCTGATTGGCGGACTTTCAACAACAATTCTTGTTGTTCTTATGGACTTAAGTAACAGCGGTGCTATCGGGCTTTCACTTTCACAAGTTTTCTTGCTTATGGCAATTATTTCAGGCACCTTTGGAATGGCACTTTTCTCACTTTCGGGCATTTGCACCAAAGAGAGAGTTGTTCAAACCATTAAAGAACCAAGTATTCTCGACGGATTCAAGGCACTTATACGAAACAAGCCGTTACTTTTGATTGTTATAGGAAATGTTCTTGCTGCAATCAGCGGTGTCGGCAGTTTCTTCCAAGCATATTACTATTCAGAAGTTGTAAATATGAACTCCCTTACAATTATCATTGCACTTCCGGGTACGATTTTAGGTTTTGTTACATATTTGCTTATTCCGAAAATTAAGCAGAAATTTGATAATCGCCAGATTATTTTCTTAAACGGATTTGTAAGACTTATTATGGGCACAATCGTATTCCTTGTAGGTGTAAAATGCTTTACAAATCTTTGGGTTGTTGTACCGCTACTTATGGTACAAAATCTTCTTTTCAGCTTCTTCAACACCATCAATATGGTTATCCCAACCGAAATGATTGGTGACACCATTGACTATATGGAATGGAAAACAGGTGAGCGAAACGAGGGCGTTTCATTCTCGGTGCTTACATTCGTAGGCAAGCTTACGGGCTCAATTTCGGGCACTATCGGCAACGCGCTTCTTCCGGTTATCGGTCTTTCATTTGTTACAATGGGTACTGAAACAGTTACGGTTAAAGCTTATGAATACACAGACTTGCTTATCTGGGGTATGTTCACATTAGCTCCTGCGATTTTGGGACTTCTTCCGCTTATTCCGTACATTTGGTATGACCTTACAGGTGACAAATTAAAGCAGGTTCGTGAAGAAATGGCAGAACGCCGTACTGCTCTTTCTGCCAAGGTTTCGGGAGGTGGCAACAATGAGTAATAAATGCCCAAAATGCAATGAAAAATTATCGCCCTTTTATATGAAGCAGACCTGCCCCAAGTGCAACACAAATCTTGTGTATTACGACCTTGATAAACGACTTGAGGCCGACCACGAAAAAGCAATGCGTGAGCAAGCGGCAGTTGACAGAGTATTAAACAATATCAAAACCTCTGCCTTCGGCGGTGCTGTGCAGATTATTCGCTTTGTTTTGATGTTCTCACCTCTTTTATGGATGTGTTTGCCGATGTTCAAGGCAAATGATGGTGAATATATTACACTTATAAGCGTGATTATGGGAATAATCAATGGTGGTTTTGATTTTGGTAATCCGTCTTATTTATTCCCATTTATCACAATGGTTTGCATAATTCTTTTCTCATTGGCGGTGATTATTTCTTCGCTTTTCTCTGTTGGCAAAAAAGCATTTATGAGAAACGCTCTTTTAAGCACACTTAATGCAATTGTTTTACTGATTTGTATGACACTTTCTGTAATAAATGGTGCTCATCTTAAAATCGGATTTGCAATAGTTGTATTTGTTTATTGTTGCGAGTTATATTCACATAAAATTGTTGACAAGATAATAAATCAATCTACAAATGAATAAAAGTGGAAAAAGCGGAAATGTTTGAATTATCAAAGTATTTCCGCTTTTCTATTGCAATTTTTCGATAATATGATAAAATATAGTCGCAAATTTTCAGACGAGGTAAAATATAATGATTCTTCATATTTTTGATAACGCAGAACAAATCGGTGCGGCAGTTGCAAATATGATTGCTGAGCAGGTAAACGAAAAGCCTAATTCAGTTTTGGGCTTTGCAACAGGTGCTTCGCCAATTACCACATATAATCATCTTGTTAAGGCATATGCGGGCGGTAAGGTAAGCTTTAAGGATATTACAACCTTTAACCTTGACGAATATTGCGATTTGCCCCGCGAAGATAAAAACAGTTATTACACCTTTATGCACGAAAACCTTTTCAATCATATTGATGTTAAAGAAGAGAATATCAACTTCTTAAACGGCAACGCAGAAGATGCAGAGGAAGAATGTCAGCGCTATGACGATTTGATTACCGAAAAGAAGATTGATATTCAGCTTTTGGGTGTTGGCAGAAACGGTCATATCGGCTTCAACGAGCCCTCAAACAAATTCACAAAGGGCACATTCAAGGTTCGTCTTACACAGAGCACAATTGATGCCAACTCAATTTATTTTGACGAGGACACAATGCCCCACTTTGCACTTACAATGGGTACAGTTTCAATTATGAAGTCAAAGCAGATAATTATGATTGCAACCGGCAGAAGCAAGCAAGACGCAATTTACGGTATGGTGAACGGTGATATCACGCCCGCCTGCCCTGCATCAGTTCTTCAGCTTCACCCCAATGTGCATATTTTCCTCGACAAAGCCGCCGCAGGAAGATTATAATTGAAAATCACAAAAATTCGTCCCCGACAGCTGTTCGGGGATTTGTTTTTAACACAAGAATTATCACAATTTGAAAATCACAAACAGGCTTCACACCTGATTTCAGAAGTCAGTAACACAAAAAATCATCCTATTTATTTGAAAAATTTATCTGTTACCGCATTCCTATTGAATACACTTTTTGCTTTTGATAATATATAAATATAATTTAACTATATGAGGAGATTTATTATGAAAATAACTTTTATGGGAGCGGGCAGTACCGTTTTCGCAAGAAATGTTATAGGTGACTGTATGTGCGTTGAAGCCTTGCGTGACAGCGTTTTTGCCCTTTATGATATTGATGCACAGCGCCTTGAAGAAAGCCGTACAATTCTTGAAGCTATGCGAGTTGCAAAGGGTAGCTACGGCAAAATTGAATGTTATGTGGGCGTTGAACAGAGAAAAGATGCTCTTCGCGGTGCAGATTTCGTAGTCAATGCCATTCAGGTTGGTCTTTATGACCCTTGCACAATCATTGATTTTGAAGTGCCCAAGAAATACGGCTTAAGACAGACAATCGGTGATACTTTGGGTATCGGCGGAATTATGCGCGCACTTCGTACAATCCCCGTTATGAAAGGCTTTGCCGACGATATGACAGAAGTTTGCCCCGACGCGCTTTTCTTAAACTATGTAAACCCAATGGCAATGCTTACGGGCTATATGTTGAGATATACCGAGGTTAAAACCGTGGGACTTTGCCACAGTGTTCAGGGTTGCTCAAGACATCTTCTCAAAACCTTGGGAATGGAAGATAAGCTGGAAGGCAGAAAAGAGCTTATCGCAGGTATCAACCATATGGCGTGGCTTCTTGAACTGCAAGACAAAAACGGCGTTGATTTGTACCCCGAAATCAAGTCAAAAATTGATGATTATATTGCTCAACCCGATGCTGACGATAAAGTGCGAATGGAATACATAAAGAATTTCGGTTATTATTGCACAGAAAGCAGTGAGCATAACGCAGAGTACAATATGTTCTACATAAAATCGAAATATCCCGAATTGATTGAAAAATACAATATTCCCTTGGACGAATACCCCCGCCGTTGTGTAAATCAGATTGAGGGTTGGAAAAAAGAGTATGCCGAAATGCTCGAAAAGGGCGTTAAAGAACACGAGCGTTCTGAGGAATACGCTTCAAGAATTATGGAAGCAATAGTTACGGGAAATCCCTATCAAATCGGCGGCAATGTGCTCAATACAGGACATCTTATCACTAATCTTCCCGAAAATGCCTGTGTTGAAGTGCCTTGCCTTGTGAATGGCTATGGTGTTCACCCCTGCCATGTCGGTGCTTTGCCCATTCAGTGCGCCGCAATGAATATGACGAATATCAATGTTCAGTTGCTTACAATTGAAGCTGCCGTCACAGGCAAAAAAGAACATATTTATCAGGCGGCAATGCTTGACCCACACACCGCCAGCGAGCTTGACATCGACACAATCAAGAAAATGGTTGACGATTTAATTGTTGCTCACGGCGATTATTTGCCGAAATATAACTAACGCAAAAAAGCCTTGAGAACAGTTTAAGTTCCCAAGGCTTTCGTTTTAATATTTTTTGCTTGACTTTTTCCGTTGCGATTTACAAAAAGCAAAAAACAGCTACAATTTTCCTTATTTGACGAGCCACCAGAGATTCGAAATCCCAAAATCGCTTTTTGCAAAATTTAACAAAATACCGCAAAGCCTTATATATCAACGGTTTCAGCGATTTCGCCTTTTATGAGCTTTCACTAAAATTCACCGGTTTTTACGAGAACAAACCACAAATAAGCCACAAAAACAGACTAGTATATTTCAAATATCTATGTTACAATTGGTTTGATAAATTGGGGTTTGTTGAACTCTTTTCAATTTGATGTATTACTAAAATCGACCATCAAACAATGTAGGGTCGCTTCACGAAGCGACCGTTCTAAATTTCCTGATAATCTAATTCGGGCGATTCGTGAATCGCCCCTACAACCTACCATATTGGTAAGATATATAATCGCGTCGCAGACCCGATACTTTGCACTTTGCATTTATCCCGAAAAATTCAAATTTGTCTCTTATTTCTATTTCAACTGCAAGTTATTTATTGATATATGTAAAAATTTATGATATTATCAGCTTGGTGATGATTATGAATATCAAAATGGCAAAAAATCCAAACCCACAATTTGCAAGACAGAATTGGACAAGCCTTGACGGCGAATGGGATTTTGGTTTTCAAAAGGCAAAAGTGGGCTTTAAATTTTCAACTGACGAGCAAAAGGCAGTTGAAATAAGAGAAAATAATGAGTTCACACATAAAATCAATGTGCCTTTCTGCGTTGAAAGTGAGCTTTCAGGCATCGGCTATAAAGATTTCATAAATATGGTGTGGTACAAGAAAACTGTTGAAATCAAGAAAGACGGTAATCGTGTATATCTTTGCTTTGGTGCCGCTGACCACCTTACAACCGTACTTGTAAACGGTAAGCTTGCAGGCAGACACAAGGGTGGTTATACATCATTTAAGTTTGACATTACAGATTTGGCGGTTAACGGTGAAAACGAAATTTTTGTGCTCTGCGAGGACAATGTTAAAGACCCATTTGTAATTCGAGGTAAGCAGAGCGAATGGAAAAAGAGCCACGCTTGTGATTACACCCGCACTACAGGTATCTGGCAGAGTGTTTATCTTCAGTATGTGCCCGAAAATCACATAAAGAATTTTAAAATTTATCCCGACCACAAAAACGGGCTTATTACTCTGAATCTTAATCTTCAGGGCAAAGCAAATCTTTGTTGTGAAGCATTTTATGACGGCAAGTGTGTCGGCAAGGCAGAATTCCAGAATGCTTGCGGTAATGAGGTTGTACAAATCAAGCTTGATGAAATTCACCTTTGGGAAGTTGGCAATGGTCGTCTTTATGACCTTGAAATCACATTTGGTGAAGATAAAGTTTACTCATATTTCGGTCTTCGCAATGTGCGACTTGACGGATATAAATTCTTAATCAACGGAAAGAGTGTATTCCAGCGTTTAGTCCTTGACCAAGGCTTTTACAAAAAAGGTATTTATACCGCACCGAGTGATGAAGATTTAATTAAAGATATTGAGCTTTCAATGGCTTTAGGTTTTAACGGTGCAAGACTTCACCAAAAGGTTTTTGACCCTAAATTCTTGTACCATGCTGACCAAATGGGTTACATTGTATGGGGTGAATATGCCAACTGGGGACTTGATTATTCAAGCCCCAAAAGTGTTGATGTATTTTTGAATGAGTGGAAAGAAGCAATTGAGCGTGACTTTAATCACCCTGCGATTATCGGTTGGTGTCCCTTCAATGAAACTTGGGACTATAAAGGCAGAAAACAGTATGACCCGTTGCTTTCAACAGTTTATTACTACACAAAGGCAGTTGACAGCACTCGCCCCTGCATTGACACAAGCGGTAATTTCCATGTAAAAACGGATATTTATGATTTGCACGATTACAGTTATGATGTGGAATTCTTTAAGAATAATTACGACAGATTTATGACAGAAGATTATCTTTATCAACATGTGCTTGTTGAAAATGGTGGCAGACAAGAATATAAAGGTGAGCCTGTGTTTATCAGTGAATACGGCGGAATTAAGTGGGTAAGTGATGAGTCAATTAAATCCTGGGGTTATGGCGAGGATGTTAAAACTCCTGAGGAATTCGCCGACAGATATGTGGGGCTTACTGACGCTATTGTTGAAAACTACAAGATGTTCGGTTTCTGCTACACTCAGCTTTACGACATTGAGCAAGAGCAGAACGGACTTTACACCTATGACCGCGAAAAGAAATTCGATGATGAAATATACAACAGAATTATTGCGGTAAACACCAAAATCGCGGCAATAGAAAAAGAATAAAGTTAAAAAGCTTAAAGCAGTCTGAGAAAAAATCTCGGACTGCTTTTTTTATGCCCGATTATGACAATTTTTTCATAATGAAGAGTATAGAATTAAATCGACAAACTAAAAAGAAAGGAAGTGCGACCACTGATTTGAACTTGGTGCAAATATCGTCAAGCAGATTTTTTATCGAATTGCCTGAAAACCGCAGGCAATACTTTGTGTATTAACGAGGATTTTCGGGCAAGAGCGATAGAAAATATGCCGATGAGATTTGTGCCATTGTTTAAAGAAGTGGTCGCAAAAAACAATGAGTGTAAAAATTGATTTTGACGGCGAAACTCTTTACTGCCGTTTAAGCGGTGAAATTGACCACCACACCGCCCTGCCAATCCGCCTTGAAACTGACGACAGAATTGAAAACTGCCGACCAAAGCACACAATTCTTGATTTTACCGATGTAACCTTTATGGATAGCTCGGGGATTGGGCTTGTTATGGGCAGATACAAATTATTATCGGAATTTGGCGGAACTTTAGAGGTTACGGGGCTTTCAAACAATTCTTACAAGGTTATGCGCCTTGCAGGACTTGACAGAATTGCAAATATAAGTAAAGGAGCGAAACAAAATGGTAATAAATGAATTCAGAATGACAGTTGACAGCCGTTCGGTAAATGAAAGCTTTTCCCGTGCCACCGTTGCGGCATTTACTGCCCAGCTTGACCCCACCGTTGAAGAAATCAACGACATTAAAACTGCGGTCAGCGAGGCGGTGACAAACTGCATTGTGCACGGATACAGAAATACTGTGGGCAAGATTTACATAAGCGTTAAAATACACGATGATAACAAGGTGGTTATAACCATTCGTGACCGTGGTTGCGGAATAAGTGACATAAAAAAAGCCCGCGAGCCACTTTTCACCACTCTTGGCGGTGACCGTGCGGGACTTGGTTTTTCTGTTATGGAAAGCTTTTCGGACAAGCTGACGGTGCGCTCAACCTTGGGCAAGGGAACTGCAGTTACCCTTTGTAAAAAAATCTGCGGGCGTGCAAAATGACACGTGACGAGTTAATTCTTAACAATTTGGGTCTTGCCGGCAGTTGTGCTTCGCGTTTTATGGGCAAGGGTGTAGATTATGAGGATTTATACTCCGCCGGTTGCGTAGGGCTTATAAAAGCGGCGGACGGCTTTGACGAAAGTCTTGGGTTTGCCTTTTCCACCTACGCGGTACCCTCAATTTTAGGTGAAATCCGCAGAATTTTCCGCGATGGCGGAGCGGTAAAAATCAGCCGTTCTTTAAAGGAAAAAGCACGAGTGCTCACCACAGTTAAAGAAAGATTTGAAAAGGAATACGGAGTTGAGCCAACGGTTTCGGAGCTCGCAGAAAAAATGGGAATAAGTATTGAAGAAACAGCACAGTTGCTCTGCGTTTCACAACCCGTGGTTTCGCTTACTGCGGAGGATGACGACGAAAAGCAGATTGACATACCCTGCGACGATGAATACACACCAATCGTTGACCGACTTGCAATTCAGCAAATTATGAGTACCCTTGACGAGCGTGACCGTCGACTTATTGAGCTTCGCTTTTTTGAAGGACTGACACAAAGTAAAACTGCAAATATTCTGGGTATTTCACAGGTTCAGGTATCAAGAAAAGAGAAAATAATCCTCAATGATATGCGAAAAAAGCTGATTGGTTGACAAAAATTTGATATTTTCATTAAAGTATGATAGAATAGTTAAGATATAAATTCTATCATACTTTTTTTGGTGATATTTATGAAAACAACTATAAAACTTATCGCGCTTCTCTGCGTTATATCTCTGCTTTTTACCGCTTGCGGTAACGGAATTTCAACAAATACTGTAAAAGTTGACGAGATTAAGTATTCCGCGGCTGAATATGCAGGTGACACACTTCATAAAGCAGAAAGCAAGGCTTATAAATCTGTTTGCAGCTCCGGTCTTATTGAAATGCTTTTTGACGAAACCACAATGACCGTGGCAATCAAAGACACTAGCTCGGGCAATTTGTGGACCTCACTTCCCCAAAATTCAGTTACAAAGCAGATAAACAGTTCTGCAATTGAGGTTGAGCTTTCAAATGGCGGCGACACAGTTTATACTCTTAATTCGCAGGATAATTCGGTGAACTTCGGCAACGCGGTTTCAACTGTTTCCGAAGAAGGAGTTTCAGTAAAATACGCAATGTCACTTGACGCCGATACAGGCAAGGCTGACATCACTACCCTTGAGGACAAGCAAATCAGGGTAGATTTAACCGTTAACTACACTCTCAAAGACGGCTCATTCTATGTGAATGTGAGTATGAATACGGTAACTCTGCCCCAAGGTGTTTATCTTGAAAAAGTTAGAGTTCTCAACTGCTTTGGTGCATATGACAATAGTGGCGCAGAAGACTACATATTCGTACCCGACGGCAGCGGTGCACTTATTATGACGGGTGTAGAAGATGCAGAATTCACGCCCCTCACCCTTTCAGTATACGGTGACGATGCCGCCACAACTGAAAATGCAGAAAAATCTTCTTGCCTTGTAGGTGCATTCGGCATGAAGCGTTCAAGCGGTGCGTTTCTTTGCATTATTGAAAGCGGTGATTCAATTGCCGAAATCGAGGCAGAACGCAGTACGGACACAACTCTTAACCGCGTGGGTGCCGCCTTTAAGGTTACGGACATTTCAACCGAACAGGGTGAAAGCAATATTAAGAAAACTCTCGGTTATCAGTTCAAAAATGAAATTACTCTTTGCTACCGTTTTCTTTCAGGCCGCTCAGCAACCTATTCAGGAATGGCAACTGCCTGCCGTGAAAATCTGATTAGAAATTCGGTGCTTTCAACCAAGACCTTCACAACTGATGAAAAGTATATCCCCCTGGTACTTTCGCTTCAGGGCGGTTATATAGACGAAAACGGCAAATACACCGTGCTTACAAGCTATGAACAGGCACTTTCACTTGTGACGCTTTTAAAGGCAAAGGGCGTTAACAATATTTATCTGCGCTATAACGGGCTTTATGATACCGCCAACAACGGCAGTGACGCTGATTTCGGTGATTTCTCACGCAAGCTTGGAAACGCCAAGAATTATGATGCTCTTTATTCATATTTAAAGAGTCAGAATTTCTCGCTTTTCCTTGAAACTGATTTGCTTAACTTTGATTACAATTCCACAGGTGCAAAAGCACTTAACGGTGGCAAGGTGAGAAGTTATGGCACAAGTCAGTTCCCCTATGCTACTCAAAAACAGAGCTATCTTAAAATGAGTGACCTCGAAAGCAGAATTGAGGATATTTTAAGTGATTCGGCTGATATAAGCTTTGACGGATATACCCTCAATGATGCGGGCGCATATCTTTACTCTGATTACTCTGACGATTTTTATGCAAGAGTAACCTCGAAAAAAGAAATTGCGGCGCAACTCCCTGTGCTTGCGAACTCAAAACAACTGATGATTGACACAGGTAATATTTATTCAGTGAAAAATGCAGATGTAATTTCAAGCCTTGCGGTGTCCCCTGTTGCAATGGCTGAAAGTGAAGCTTATGTGGGAATTCCCTTTATGCAGATGATGCTTCACGGAATTACCGAATACGCTGCGGTGGGGCTTAACTCTGCTTACGACATAAAAACCTCTTTCCTGAAAGCAGTTGAATACGGTTGTCTGCCAAGTGCTGATTGGTATTGTACAAGCTTCACAGAAGAGCTTGACGGCAAATATTATTACGACAGTAATATTAACGACATCGTGAGCTATTACACCAAGGCAAACGAGGTGCTCGGTGATATCCGTACAGAAAGAATGACCGCCCACTATAAAGAGCAGGACGGCGTTTATTGTACAGAATATGACAACAGCACAAAGGTTTATGTGAATTACACAAGCAACGATGTGACCATAAACGGTATTAATATTCCCGCAATGGATTGTGTGAAAATTTAAAACAGGATAAAAAATTAAGGGTGTCGCTTGACACCCTTTTATTTTTTTGAATTATCCGAAAAAGTCGAATCCGAAAAATCCGCCGTTATTTTTTTCAGTTGTGGATTCTTCTGTTTCGGGCTCGGTGCTGGGCGGTGCGCCCCACACCTGAA
>CAZTLU010000010.1:0-34563 GCA_964614605.1 uncultured Eubacteriales bacterium | reverse complement strand
CATACATTCTTCAATAATTTCTTCGGTGATTTCTTCGGGCAAATCCTCAAATTTTTCTTTTACACGGTTGTGGCGGTAGATTGGGTGGTGTGCGTCGGTACCAATCAGCTTTGCAATACCACGCTCAAGCATATCAACACCCATCATTTGTGCGCTTCTGCCGTTAAGACCTATAACACTGTCAAGATTTACCTGGAAGACAACCTCACGGTCAATAAGCTCGTCAATTATGAAAAGATTTCGATGAAATTCATAATACCTTTCGGGGTGAGCCACAACCGGCACATAACCGCGGTCAGTAAGCTCGTCAATCCATTCGGTCGCGTGGTTTATATTAAAGGGGCCCAATGGAAATTCGCAAAGAATATATCTGGAGTCACCTAAAGTCAAATCGTCAAGATTGTCAGCGGTAAAAATACCGTCATTGAGGAAAAGCTCTGCACCCGAATAAAGTTTTACGGGCACATTTTCAGCCTTGAGCACATTGCGAAGCTCAAACATTCTGTCATTTCGTTCCTCAACAAATTCGTCTATTTTTTTGAAATTGACAAAATGAGGGGTAAGCACAATTTTGTCAATTCCGTTTTCATAGGCGTCACGGCACATCTGCAAAGAAGCTTCAATCGTTTTTGCACCGTCGTCAATATCAAACAGTATGTGATTGTGAATGTCAATCATTAGTATCTTCCTTTGAAGCCTCAGGCTCCGATTTTTTAATGGATTTCTCATTGTAATGGAAAAGCTTTATAATTCCCTCATCGTTTAAGAGTTTAAGCATAACAAGTGTTATGGGGAGTAAGAAAAGACCGATAAATCCGAAAAGTTTTGTTCCCATAAATATTGCAATAACCATAAGGAATGGGGGAATTCCCAACTGCGCCGCAACAAGCTTGGGTTCGATAATCTGGCGGATAATCGTAATACACACATACATAATAACAAGACCGATTGCCATTGCGTAATTGCCGTTGAAAAGTGAAATTACCGCCCATGGAATAAGCACCGTGCCTGTGCCCAGAACGGGAACAATGTCGATAAGGGCAATTATAAGCGCGATTATGAAAATGTATCCGCTGTCAAAAATTCCAAGAAGCTTTAAAAGACCAAGACCTAATGAAAGCTCGCAGAAAGTAATGGTGATAATCTTACCGTAAGCCTTTGCCATTTTGCCCAAAGAGGGAATAAGCAGATTTTTGGCTCTCACAATTTTTTCTCTTGTTTCGGGTCTGAAAATTCCAAGAATAAGGCCGCGGAGGGTTTTGTAGTCAGAGGTCATGAAGCAGCAGGCAATAAGCGCCACAAGAATTGAAACAAGAGTTGTGGGGATTGCTTTTGCTGTGTCAATAATGCTCAGAAGTGGGGTTGAGAGTGCAGAAAAATCAATGCTCATACTCTCGCCTGTTGAGTTTTGAGGTGCGTCAAGCAGAGAAAAAAGTTTGTCGCTTACAAATGAGGTTATGGTTTTTTCAATATTATCGGGCAAAAATGAAAGCCCGTTTGCCAGATAATGCTCGATTTTGTCAATAAAGGCAGGAATATCCTCAAGCTGAATCATAATGTAATCAATAAAGCCTTTAAGCTCACTGCCTGCCCAGATTCCGAGAAGAACAAGCACGGCAATCAAGGCAAAAAAGCCCAAGAGAACACAGAAAACCGAGGCAAGACCTCTTTTTATAGGTGTCTTTTTGCTTATAAAATTCACAGGCTTCTGTAAAATCATAGCCGCCGCAATTGCAACAATAAAGGGCAAAAGAGTGCCAAAGGCGTATTTGAAGAACAAATAGAACAACGCCACAACTATAACCGTGTAGACGGTGTTGATTATGAATTTCCTTTTCTTTTCAATTCCTGTCATATAAAAAACTCCGCAAAAGATTATATATTAATATAATAAACCATTTTAATTCATTATACAATTAAAATTATGTAAATTTTTCTAAAAAATCAATAAAAATATTTTAAATATATTGTATATTGCCCCTTTATTCTGAAGGAGTTTTGTGTTAGAATATGTAAAAGTATTTTAAAATGCTTAATTATATCTTTTTCGCCGTGTTATTCGGCAGTAAGGATGTGAATTCTGAAATGTATGTAGCAGTTATGGGTTACGGCACAGTTGGTTCAGGTGTCGTAGAGGTGCTTACAAAAAATCACGAAAGCATAGTGAAAAGAAGCACCCAAAACGAAATGGAAGTTAAATATATCCTTGATTTGAGAGATTTTCCGGGTGACCCCAATGAAGATAAGATGATTAAGGATTTCAATATTATTCTCAATGACGATGATGTTAAGGTCGTTGTTGAAACAATGGGCGGACTTCATCCCGCTTTTGAATTTGTTTCTTCTTGCCTTAAGGCAGGCAAAAGCGTTGTTACTTCAAACAAAGAGCTTGTTGCAGCCAAAGGCTGTGAGCTTTTACAGTTTGCCGCTGAAAACAATGTGAATTTCTTGTTTGAGGCTTCAGTTGGCGGCGGTATTCCGATTATCCGTCCCATTTCACAGTGCCTTGCCGCAAACGAGATTGACGAAATCGCAGGTATTCTCAACGGCACAACAAACTTTATTCTTACTATGATGATAGAGAAGAATATGAGCTTTGAAGATGCATTGAAGCTTGCACAGGATAACGGCTATGCAGAAAAAGACCCCACCGCAGATGTTGAGGGTCACGACGCTTGCAGAAAGATTTGCATTCTTGCATCTCTTTGCTTCGGTAAGCATGTTTACCCCGATTCAGTTTATACAGAGGGCATTACAAAAATCACACTTGATGATGTGGCTTATGTTGGCGCATTCGGCGGTGTTATAAAGCTTTTGGGCCGTGCCAAGAGAATGGACGACGGTAAAATTTTCGCAGTTGTAACTCCCGCAATCGTAATGCAGGGCAGTCAGTTGGCTTCTGTTAACGATGTTTTCAATGCAATTCTTGTTCGCGGTGATGCAACAGGTGATGTTGTGTTCTACGGCAAGGGTGCAGGTAAGTTACCCACTGCGTCAGCAGTTGTGGCAGATGTTATTGACTGCGCACGCAATATGGGTCGCAAAAAGCCTATCGGCTGGGGCGAGGCAGAAGAAAATTATGTTGTTGATTACAAGTCAGCAGTTAATCCTCTTTACATTCGTGCCGAGGTTACTGACAAGGCAGGCGCTTTGCAGGATGTTGTAGCTTCTGTGGGCAAGGTTCAGGTGCTTGAATTTGCAGGCTGTAAGTCAAACGAATTAGCATTTGTAACTGCACCTATGGCAGAGGGCGAGCTTACTGAAAAGCTTAACAATATATCTACAATCAGCATAAAATCTTTAATAAGAGTAACTGATTATTAATACAGGAGGCAATATATGGGACTTATTGTTCAGAAGTTCGGCGGTTCAAGCGTTCGCGACGCCGAAAGAGTAATGAATGTCGCCAAAATTGTTACTGATACTTACCGCGAGGGCAACGATGTTGTAGTTGTCGTATCGGCACAGGGTGACACAACTGACGATTTAATTGAAAAGGCTTATGAAATCAATCAGAAGCCCTCAAAAAGAGAAATGGATATGCTTCTCACATCAGGTGAGCAGATTTCAATTGCACTTCTCTCAATGGCTATTGAGAAATTAGGCTGCCCCGTGGTTTCGCTTCTCGGTTGGCAGGCAGGCTTCAATACAACCTCGGCTTACGGTCAGGCTCGTATCAAGTCAATCAAAACTGACAGACTTCGTTCAGAAATCGACCGTCATAACATTGTTGTTGTGGCAGGATTTCAGGGAATTAACAAATATGACGACCTTACAACATTGGGCAGAGGCGGTTCAGACACAAGCGCAGTAGCAATTGCCGCTGCAATGAGAGCTGAAAAATGCCAGATTTTCACAGATGTTGAGGGCGTTTATACCGCAGACCCAAGAAAAGTTGAGAATACAAAGAAGCTTCAGGAAATCACTTATGATGAAATGCTTGAACTTGCAACTTTGGGTGCTCAGGTACTTAACAACCGTTCAGTAGAAATGGCAAAGAAATATAATGTTGAGATAGAGGTGCTTTCAAGCCTTAAGAGAGTGCCCGGTACAATCGTCAAGGAGGTTACCAAAATGGAAAAAATGCTCATCAGAGGTGTTACAAAAGATACAGACGTAGCACGCGTTTCAGTTACAAAAATCCCCAACACTCCGGGGGTTGCTTTCAAGCTTTTCGATGCTCTTGCAAAGCACAAAATCAATGTTGACATTATTTTACAGTCAGTTGGCCGCGACACTACAAAGGATATTACCTTTACTGTTTCAAAGGGCAATGCGCAAGAAACAATTGAGTGCGTTAAAAAGGTATTCGATATTGACGAGTCAAATATTACCTGCGATACATCTGTGGCTAAAATTTCAATTGTTGGTGCAGGTATGGAATCTCACCCCGGTACTGCGTCAAAAATGTTTGAGGCTCTCTACGAGCGCGACATCAACATTGATATGATTGCAACAAGCGAAATCAAAATTTCAGTTCTTATTGACCTTGAAGATGCTGACCGTGCAGTAAGCGCAGTACACAAGGCATTTTTCCCTGCGGAATAATTGCGACTAAAAAAGAGAAACTCTTAAAAAGTTTCTCTTTTTGTTTAATAATAAGGAAATAATAAAAGTGAAGGAGATATAAAACCATGACAGACAACAAGTTTGCAAAAGAAGGTCTTACCTTTGACGACGTGCTTCTCATTCCTGCAGAAAGCAACGTTCTTCCCAGTGATGTTGATATTTCAACTCAGCTTACAAAGAAAATCAAGCTCAACACTCCCGTTCTTACCGCTGCTATGGATACAGTAACGGAGAGTAATATGGCTATTGCTATTGCTCGTGAAGGCGGTATCGGTATAATCCATAAGAATATGTCAATCGAGGCACAGAAGGCACAGGTTGATAATGTTAAGAGAAGTGAAAACGGCGTTATCAATAACCCCTTCTTCCTCTCTCCCGAAAACACAGTTGAAGAAGCTGACAATCTTATGCACCGTTACAGAATTTCAGGTGTTCCCGTTTGTGATGAAAACGGTAAGCTTGTTGGTATTCTTACAAACCGTGATATGAGATTTATCTCTGATTACAGCGGAAAAATCAAGGATTATATGACAAGTGACGGCCTTGTTACTTCACATGAGGGCACAACACTTGAAGAAGCAAAGGAAATTCTCATGAAGCACAAGATTGAAAAGCTTCCTTTGATTGATGCAAACGGTTATCTTAAGGGTCTTATCACCATTAAGGACATTGAAAAGGCAGTTAAATATCCCAATTCTGCAAGAGATTCAAGAGGCAGACTTCTTTGCGGTGCCGCAGTAGGTGCAACTGCTGACGTTCTTGACCGTGTTGCCGCACTTGTTGAGGCAGGCGTTGACCTTCTTACACTTGACTCTGCACACGGCCACAGTCAGAATATCATCAAGGCTGTTGCAAAGGTTAAGGCAGCATATCCCGAAATCTCACTTGTTGCAGGTAATGTTGCAACCGCTGAAGCTACAAAGGCTCTTATTGATGCAGGTGCAGACTGCGTTAAGGTTGGTATCGGCCCCGGCTCAATCTGTACAACTCGTGTTGTTGCAGGTATCGGTGTTCCCCAGATTACTGCAGTTTATGATTCAGCAAATGAAGCCGCAAAGCACGGAATCACAGTTATCGCAGACGGCGGTATCAAATATTCAGGTGAAATCGTAAAGGCCATCGCCGCAGGTGCATCTGCTATTATGGTTGGTTCACTTGTTGCAGGTTGCGAAGAGTCACCCGGAGAAACCGAAATCTATCAGGGTCGTCAGTTCAAGGTTTATCGCGGTATGGGTAGTATTGCGGCTATGAACAACGGTTCAAAGGACAGATATTTCCAGGCTAACAATAAAAAACTTGTTCCTGAGGGTGTTGAAGGTCGTGTTCCTTACAAGGGACTTCTTTCAGATACAATCTATCAGCTTATGGGCGGTCTTAAAGCTGGTATGGGCTATTGCGGTTGTGCAAATATTGAAGAACTTAAAACAAAGACACAGTTCATCAGAATTACAAACGCAGGTCTTAAAGAAAGCCATCCTCACGATGTTTATATTACTAAAGAAGCACCTAACTACTCAGGAAATATGTAATGGAAGAGAATCCATTACCTAAAAGAAAAAATTTAAGGTTAAAAGATTATGATTATTCTCAAAATGGTTGTTATTTTGTAACGGTATGTGTTAAGGATAAACGCCATTTATTAGCTCACTACAAATCTCAAGCAGATATTGTAGGGGCGGGTCTCCGTGCCCGCCCGCGAGAAGCCGTTGTTTCAACACGGTTAGGCAGAGAAGTAGAAAAGGCAATTGATTATATCAATGCACATTATGAAGATATTGATGTTGAAAATGCAATTGTAATGCCAAATCATATTCATCTTTTAATCACAATTGATAATATTGAGGCTCGATACACGGGCAGGCACGGAGACCTGCCCCTACAAGATGTGATAAGAAGTTTAAAGTCATATACAACCAAAAAGTATTGGGAAATATGTGACGATAAAAATGGTGTATTATGGCAACGAGGTTATATTGACCACATAATTCGCAATCAAACTGATTTTGAATATCATTGGAATTATATTGAAAACAACGTATTAAAGGAATATAAATAATAAGGAAAAATAAAATGTTTGAAAACTTAATTGATACTATCGGATTTATAAATAACACTGACCCCGAGGTTGCCGAGGCTATGGGTCTTGAACTTAAAAGACAAAGAGAAAATCTTGAGCTTATCGCAAGTGAAAATATTGTTTCCCCTGCAGTTATGGCGGCAATGGGCAGTGTGCTTACAAACAAATATGCCGAGGGCTATCCAGGTAAGCGCTATTACGGCGGTTGCCAGCATGTTGATGTGGTTGAAGATATTGCACGCGACAGACTTAAAAAGCTTTTCGGTGCAAATTATGCAAATGTTCAGCCTCATTCAGGCGCGCAGGCAAATATGGCGGTTTATTTCGCACTCATTCAGCCCGGCGACACAGTAATGGGTATGAATCTTGCCGAGGGTGGTCATTTAACTCACGGTTCACCTGTTAATATGTCGGGTAAATACTATAATTTCGTACCCTACGGTGTTGATGAAAACGGATTCCTCGATTATGAGGCATTTGAAGCTAAAGCAAAAGAATGTCAGCCCAAGCTTATCGTAGCAGGTGCGTCTGCATATCCCCGCACAATCGACTTTGAGAGAATGGCAAACATAGCTCACGGTGTCGGTGCTTATTTTATGGTGGATATGGCTCATATTGCGGGTCTTGTAGCGGCAGGGCTTCACCCCTCGCCCGTGCCCTATGCAGATGTTGTTACATCAACAACCCATAAAACACTTCGCGGTCCTCGTGGCGGTATTATTCTTTGCAAGGACGAAGAATTCGGAATGCAGTTCAATAAGGCAATCTTCCCCGGTACACAGGGCGGACCCTTAATGCACATTATCGCCGGTAAGGCAGTTTGCTTCGGTGAGGCACTCAATGACGATTTCAAGGCTTATCAGCAGAGAGTTGTTGATAATGCAAAGGCGTTGGCAGAGGGTCTTACAAAGCGCGGTATTAACCTTGTTTCAGGCGGAACAGACAATCACCTTATGCTTGTTGACCTTCGTTCAGTTGGTATTACAGGCAAAGAGCTTGAACACAGACTTGACGAGGTTCATATCACCGCAAACAAAAATTCAATCCCCAATGACCCTGAAAAGCCCTTTGTTACAAGCGGTTTAAGACTTGGTACTCCCGCAGTTACCACAAGAGGTCTTCAAGTTGAGGATATGGACAAGATTGCAGAATACATTTATCTTGCTGCAACTGATTTTGAGAATAAGAAAAAATATATCAAAAACGGCGTGGCTGAAATCTGCGAGAAATATCCTTTATATCAGTAATCATTAGACAAAATCCCCGCTGCATAAAATATTAAAAAATGCAGTGGGGGGATTATAATGATATTTACAAAAATGCACGGCGCGGGTAACGACTATATTTATGTTGATTGCTTCAGCGAAAGGGTTAATGACCCCGAAAGCCTTGCAAAAAAATTAAGTCGACAGCATTTCGGTATTGGTGCAGACGGACTTGTGTTGATTTGTCCGTCGGAAGCGGCAGACTGCTTTATGGATATCTATAATGCAGACGGCTCTCGCGCTAAAATGTGCGGGAATGCGGTGCGGTGCACGGCAAAATACATATTTGACAACAGAATCAAAAAGAATACAATAAACATTGAAACTGTCAGCGGAATAAAATCCGTTGAAATAATCACAAAAAACGGAATTGCGGTGGGTGGCAGAGTCAATATGGGCAAGCCCATATTCAACGGTCATTCAATCCCCACCCGATTTGGCACAAGCATTGTAAAAGGCGAAATTCTTAACATTGAGGGAATTGATTACAGAATTACCTGTCTTTCAATGGGCAATCCTCATTGTGTAGTTTTTTGTGAGAATACAGAAAAAATCCCGCTACACAAAATCGGTGAAAAGTTTGAAAATCACGAAATGTTTCCCCAAAGAATAAATACCGAATTTGTGCAGGTTTTAGACAAAAAACATCTAAAAATGCGCGTGTGGGAGCGCGGCAGCGGCGAAACTCTTGCCTGCGGCACGGGGGCTTGTGCCTCGGCGGTGGCGGCAGTAATAAACGGACATTGCCCCAAAAATACCGAAATTCAGGTAAAGGCCCGCGGCGGTAATCTGTCAGTAAAATGGCGCGAAAATGACGATGTAATTTTAAGTGGCAACGCAGTTGAGGTTTTCCGTGGAAAAATAAATATGTAAAAAACATTGTCGGAGGGACAATTATGAAAATAAATGACAACTTTTTAAAAATTCAGAGTTCTTACCTTTTCTCAAACATTGCAAAAAAGGTAAACGCTTACACAACGGCAAATCCCGATAAGCCGATTATCCGTCTTGGTATCGGTGATGTTACCCGTCCTCTCGCTGACGCTTGCATTGAGGCAATGCACAAGGCAGTTGACGAAATGGGCAATGAGAAAACCTTTATGGGTTATCCTCCCGAATACGGTCACAAGTGGCTTCTTGATGCAATCAACGAAAACGATTACAAGGCTCGCGGTGTAGAGCTTGATAACAGCGAAATCTTCGTTTCTGACGGTGCAAAGAGCGATTGCGGAAATATCGGCGATATTTTCTCAACTGATAACAAGGTTGCAGTTTGTGACCCCGTTTACCCTGTTTATGTTGACACAAATGTTATGAGCGGTCGTTCAGGTGATAAAACAGAAAACGGTTGGAGCAATATTTACTATATGCCCTGTAACGCAGAAAACGGATTTTTACCCGAAATCCCCACAGAAAAGGTTGATATTATCTATCTTTGCTTCCCCAATAACCCCACAGGTATGGCGGCAACAAAGGATGAGCTTAAAAAGTGGGTTGACTATGCAAACGAGAATGGTGCGGTAATCCTTTTCGACTCTGCTTATGAGGCATTTATCACAGAGGATAATGTTCCACATTCAATCTATGAAATCGAGGGTGCAAGAAAATGTGCAATCGAGTTCAGAAGCTTCTCAAAAACCGCAGGCTTTACAGGTGTTCGTTGCGGATACACAGTTATTCCCCACGACATCAAGATTGACGGTGTTGAGCTTAATGCACTCTGGGCTCGTCGTCAGGCAACAAAGTTCAACGGCGTTTCATACATTACACAGAGAGCTGCCGAGGCTTGCTACAGCGAAGAGGGCAAAAAGCAAATCCGTGAAATAATTGCATATTATCAGAACAATGCAAAGATTATCTATAACGGACTTAAAGAATGTGGCTTTACAGTTTACGGCGCAGTGAATTCACCTTATGTATGGCTCAAAACTCCCGACGGAATGAGCAGTTGGGAATTCTTCGACACTCTTCTTGAGAATATTCAGGTTGTCGGTACTCCCGGCGAGGGATTTGGACCAAGTGGTGAAGGATATTTCAGACTTACCGCTTTCGGTTCAACTGAAAACACAATCAAAGCGGTTGAAAGAATTAAAAATTATTTCTGCAAATAAATTTGTAGGGCGGGGGCTTGCTCCCGCCGTTTTGCTAAATAAAAGGCGTAAGTGCATTTTCACTTACGCCTTGTTTTGTATGAAACTTAAGAGTTCATCATATTCATTTTTAATTTTTTCATCTATTACCGCGTCAAGACAAGCGTTGAGCTTTTCGCCGATTTCTTTGCCTTTATAGCCCAAAGAAATCAAATCGTTACCGTTGATTTTCAAATTCTTAACTGAACAGCATTCATTTTCGTTGATAATCTCTTTAATCATCTGAATTGTTTCAGCATAGAACTCGTCACCGCGATAATATTTGGGGTCTTGTGCCGAATTATCGCACCGCTTGATTTCAATTAAATCAAAAATAAGCTCTTTGCCGATTTGCGACATAATTCTTTTAAGTCGTTTTCGGTCGGGAATAACACCCTCGTTAATCATAATCGGCGAATCGTGGAATTTTACAAGAGTGACAACCTTGTTTTTCGTGTCATTGTCAAAACGAAGTCGGGTCATAATCTCTTCGGTCATTTCTGCACTGATTTTGGGGTGAGAATAGAAATGTTGTTCGCCGTCTTCATCAAAATGTGCTACCGCAGGCTTGCCTATATCGTGGAAAAGCAGGGCAAGGCGGATTGCAGGGTCGGGTCGGCTTTGTTCAACCGCCTTTAAAATATGGGTGTAAACATCATAAATATGATGTCGGTTTTTCTGCTCAAAGCCCACACAAGTCTTGAATTCGGGAATAAACACGCAAATTACATCTGAAAACTCCGTGAGCACGGAATACGCGTTTTTTCCGCAAATCAGTTTTACGGTTTCTTCGCGAATTCTTTCAGCGGATATATTTTTAAGGAGTTCTTTGCATTTGTGGATTGCTTTTTTTGTATTTTCTTCAATCTCAAAGCCCAAAACTGCCGAGAAACGCAGGGCTCGGAGAATTCGCAATGCGTCCTCACGAAATCGTGTTTCTGCGTCACCAATACAACGGATAGTTTTGTTTTTTATATCCTCAATTCCACCCACAAGGTCACAAAAACCCTTTTCAAAGTCGTAGGCAATACCGTTCATTGTAAAATCACGGCGCACCACATCGTCAGTTAGACGCTTTGAAAAAGTCACACTGTCGGGATGTCGGTTATCAGAGTAAGTGCCCTCACATCTGTATGTGGTTATTTCGAGGGGCTCGCCGTCTATCAGCACCGTAACCGTGCCGTGCTTTAAGCCCGTCTCAATAACACGAAAATCCTTGAATACCTCTTCGACCTGTTGTGGTGTGGCGTTTGTTGTGATGTCAATATCACCTATGGGAAGCTCCATTATGAAGTCGCGCACACTTCCGCCAATTAAAAACGCCTCAAAGCCGTGAGCTTTCAGGGTTTCAACTGCGGTTTTTGAGGCAGGCTTGAAATTAAGCTTGCTCATTAAGAGCAGCCTCTAATGCGAGAGCCAACTGGTCGGGACAAGATGTCTGCTTAAATCCGCATTTAAGTCCTTTAAGGCTTGCGATAACCTCTTCGGCGGGTTTGCCCTTAACAAGAGATGAAATGCCTTTAAGATTTCCGTTGCAACCGCCGTAGAATACAACATCTTTTACTATTCCGTTTTCAAGCTCAAGGTCAATTTGACCTGCGCAGGTTCCCTTTGTTCTGTATCTGAATTTCATTTTGTTACCTCACAAATTTTATTTGAAAGCTCAACCAACTGTTCCATTGTAAGCGCTTCTGCGCGGGCGGTGGGGCTTAAATTTGCCAACTCAACCGCTTGGGTTATTTTGTCTTTGGGGATTCCCATACCACTTGAAAGTGAGTTGAGAATTGTTTTTCTTCTTTGTGCAAAGGCGGATTTAACCATTTTGAAAAAGATTTTTTCGTCAGTTACCTGATAATCACCGCGTTTTGTCAAATCAAGCTCAATTACACAACTGTCAACATTGGGTGCGGGCATAAAGGAGCCACGCGAAACATCAAAAAGCTTTTTAGCCTGCGCATAGTAATTTACCGCAACAGTTACCGCACCGCTCTCCCTTGTGCCTACTTTTGCACAAAGGCGGTCGCCTGCTTCGCGCTGAACCATAACAATAATCTTATTAAAGGGCAATTTTTCCTCTAAAAGTCGCATAATTACGGGCGAGGTGATATAATACGGCAAATTTGCGCACACGAAAATCTCCATACCCTCAAAATGCTCTTTTATTATGCCCTGTAAATCGGCTTTGAGAATATCCTCATTGATGAGCGTAAGATTGTCGTATCCTGCAAGTGTGTCGTTAAGCACGGGAAAAAGACGGGTATCAAGCTCAACGCAGACAACCTTATCGGCACGCTCAAGCAATTCTTTTGTGAGAACGCCAACGCCCGCGCCGATTTCAAGCACACCGATTTTTCCCTCGGTGCTCTGCCTTACCGCCTCTGCCATTCGGGGACAAACCGTTGGGTTAACCAAGAAATTTTGCCCCAAGCCCTTTGAAAATGTAACTCCGTGCTCACCCATAACCCGCTTTATTACGGAAATGTCGGTGAGTGTATAATTCTTCTTATCCAATATATTTTTCCTTAACCTTACCTAAGATTTTCATGCCCTCAACAATTTTTTCGTTAGAAGGTGTTGAGAAATTCATTCTGAAGCAGTTTGTGTGCTCGTCATTTATCATAAATGCCGTTCCCGGTACAACTGCAACCTTATTTGCGATACATTCTTTCACAAATTCAAGCATATCTACATTTTCGGGGAGTTCACACCATACGAAAAGTCCACCCTCGGGACGAACATATTTTACGAAATCTCCCAATTCACTGTCAATGAGGTCGCACATAAGATTGAGCTTTTCGCGATAGATTTCGCGGATTTTCTCAATATGCGTGTCAATGTCATAATTTTCCATCCATTTATCAACTAACATCTGTGAAAATACAGGAGTGTGAACATCTGACGCTTGCTTGCCAACGGTCATTTTTGCAATGATTGGTGCAGGTGCACAAATGTAGCCCACGCGAATACCCGGGGCAAGTAATTTTGAGAACGAGCCCGCATAAATTACAATGCCGTCTTCGTCAAAGCTCTTGATTGAGGGTATATTTTCACCCGCAACACGCAAATCACCATAGGGGTTGTCCTCTAAAATCAATAATCCGTATTTTTTCGCCAATTCATAAACTGCTTTTCTCTTCTCAAGGCTCATTGTAACGCCCGAGGGATTTTGAAAATTGGGGATTGTATAAATAAAACGGGGATTGTTAGCATTTTTAATCGCTTCTTCAAGCTTTTCAATGTTCATGCCGTCTGCTTCAACAGGAACTCCCGCAAGCTCACAGCCATATGAACGGAAGCAGTTAAGTGAGCCGATAAATGAGGGACATTCGCAAATTACGGTGTCACCCAAATCACAAAGAGCCTTTGCAGCTAAATCCATAACCTGTTGTGCGCCCGAGGTGACAATAAGATTGTCAAAATCCTTGCCTATATTATATTTATCTTTGATAAATGCGGTAAGGCGGTTTCTCAAAGGGGTATAACCCTCTGTCACACCATATTGTAATGCAGTTATAGGCTCATTTTCAAAAATCTCTGCCGAAAGCATTTTAACCTCATCAACGGGAAAAGCCGCTGCGTCAGGATTGCCCGCCGCAAAGGGAATTATTGCGGGGTCTTGAGTAGCTTTTAAAATTTCACGAATTGCTGAGGGCTGAAGCCCCGAAATTCTTTGAGAAAAGTAATAATCCATTTTAGTCACCTTAATTCGAGAATACTGAGATAATTTTATCACAATATAAATGCCATTGCAAGTAACTTATAAATTTAAAGAAAAAGTTAAAAAACTCCATATTTCGACAAATATTTACAAAATTTTATGGTAAAATATGGCAGGATGTGGTAAGATAAAGACAAAAGGAGATGGGAATATGACAGAGTATGTAAGAAAGTTAGACAGTCTTGGCAGATTGGTTTTGCCTGCCGATTACAGAAAAAAAGCGGGTATCGGTGCTGACGGTGAGGTAAGAATTACAGAATGTGACGGAAAAATCATTATAGAAAAACTTCATCCTGCCTGCAAAATTTGCGGGGCAAATGAAAAGCTTAACGAAAAATTTCAGCTTTGCGAAAATTGTATAAAGGAAATTAAAAACAGTAAATAAGAAAAAAGCCGAAAGAGTGGTGTTCACTCCTTCGGCTTTTGTGTTAGTCACCGCATGCGCATCCCATTGGGAAGCTGTCTTTTAAGCAGCCCTCTTTTGGCGGGAAGAATTCGTCAATGGGGAACTGAATTTTTCTGAAAGCGTCACAGGGGTCATCAGTTTCGCAGCTGCATTCTTTTTTGGGTATGCAGAAATCGTATGCAGGAATAAGCATCTGTACATCGCGTTCAAGCTGAACAATTGTGAAAATGCCGAGAGTAACCGTAACGGCTCTTTCGGGCTCGCGCTCGTAAGAGTCAAAATCACCGTCAAAGCAACGGCAGACAGAGCGAGGAAGTCTTGATGGCGAATAGTGATTGTCACAGCAATCCTGAACTCTGCAAAGCTTTGCTTCAAGGCAAATGGGGTCAACGGTCTGCACCTTGGCTCTGGGGTTGGTATTTACCACATCAAGCTGATTGTCAAGCTCTCCGCAAGAGAATTCTGACGAGAATACCTTCACATTGCCCTCTGAACCATAGAGTATACATTTCTTTGAAAAGGTTGCAAGACCCTCAACGGTTGTAGGTGAATTTGAAGGTCCCGTGAACACATCAAGGCAGACCTTGAAGAAATAGGTGATATCAACTGAATAAAAACCTCTGTTGAAAGGAACTCTTTCAACCTCAATAAAGGCGTTAAGTACTTCAGCCCCACGGCAACGCACATTTGTTGCACGGTCAATTACGCATTGTGCAGAATCTGTGAAATACACTCGTAAATCCTCAAGGCAATCCTTGTCAGCGCAGGAATCATAGACTCTGTTTGTGTCAATGCAAACGGCTTCTTTTATTTTTGACGGCATTTTGTCATTGCAAAATTTGTTTTCAGACATATAAAAAACCTCCCGTAAAAATTATCAACTGACAGTACCATTGTATGACGCGTTGATGATTTTGTTACAGGAGGTTTGATTTTTAGGTTTGTTATGTTTTATAGCATTTCTTGCATTTTTCGTTTTGCGTGTCGCATTGTTTTGGAGAGGAAAATTGTACTTAAAATCAACGAAACACACTCTGCAATTGGGAATGCAAACCACACAAGCTCAAGTCTTCCTGTCTGTGCAAGAAGCCACGCAACAGGCAAGAGAACCAAAAGCTGACGGCAAACCGAAACTATAAGGCTGTGGGCGGGATTGCCGATTGCCTGACAAACTGAACCCGCAATAATACAGAAACCGGCAAAGACGAAGTGAATACCAATAATTCTCATAGCGGGAACGCCAATTTCAAGCATTTCTTCCGATGCGTTAAAGAATGAGAGAAGCACATCGGGAACAAGCTCAAAGGCAATAAGACCCAATGTCATAATAGACATAGCAATCGCAATTGAAAGTGCAACGGTTTTTTTGATTCTTTTAAGATTTTTTGCACCGTAGTTGTAAGCAACAATCGGAACCATTCCGTTGTTAAGACCAAATATTGGCATAAATATAAAGCTTTGGAGCTTGAAATATGCACCGAAAACCGCCGTCGCAGTTGTTGTGAATGCAATAAGAATTTTATTAAGGCAGAAGGTCATAACAGAACCGATTGATTGCATTATTATTGAAGGCAGACCGATTTTATAAATATCCTTTATAATTTTACTGTCCCAACGAATAAGCTTCCAACTTATATGAACCTCGGGGTTGAATTTAAGATTGAAAATAACCGCGAGAAGACCTGCAACCATCTGACCTGCAACTGTTGCAACTGCGGCGCCTGCAACCTCAAGTCTCGGAAAACCAAAAAGTCCGAAAATAAGAATGGGGTCGAGAATAATATTGATAATTGCACCTACAAGATGAGTTATCATTGTAAGGAAAGTTCTGCCCGTTGCCTGCAAAATCTTTTCAAAGCAAAACTGAACGAAGATACCTGCTGAAAGAGTAAGACAAATTGTTGCATAGTCTGTGCCGTAGTCAACAATTTCCTGGACATCCGTTTGCATCATAAAGAATGGGCGGGATGCCACAAGACCGATTACTACAAACACAATGCAGCTTAAGCCAAACAGAAATATTCCCGTATTTGCAATCTTGTTTGCGCGGTCAAATTTTTTGGCGCCCAAAGCCTGAGAAAGCAAGGCGTTCATACCGACTGCCGTACCGCCGCAAACTGCAATCATAAGCTGTTGAAGGGGGAAAGAAAGCGATACCGCATTAAGAGCATTTTCACCTAATTGAGAAACGAAAATACTGTCAACAATATTATAGCAAGCCTGTACGAGCATTGAAATCATCATTGGAGCCGACATTGTGATGAGTAGCTTCGCCACGGGCATAGTGCCCATTTTATTTTCTTTAGGAGGATTAAACTTTTTTTCTTGTTCCATTTTTTACTTCCTTAGTTACCGTTAAAAATTTGTGGCATCTGTAAAGGCAAAATTAAAGCCGTACCATAATCCGAATAGTACGGCTTTGCTGTGCGTTTTAATTATTTCTTCTTTTTGCTATCATCGCTGTAGCCATAACCATAGCCATAGCCATAACCGTAGCCCTTCTTGCTTCTCTTGCCTTTAATTCTTAAAGCGGCTGAACCATTTTCGGCACTGTTGTAAATACAACCGATAACCTCTGTACTTGTGCTTTCCATATCTTCAATTGTTTTCTTGATACGACGCTTTGATGAGAAGTCGTTGCGAATAACCATTACGCAACTATCAGCGTACTGAGCAATAATTGTAGCGTCAGCAACAAGGCCTGCGGGAGGAGTGTCAATAATAACATAGTCGAATTCATTTCTCACTGCTTCGATAATATCTGCCATTTCGTCAGATGCAAGGATTTCAGCAGATTCAGCAACAGGCTGACTTGTAACAAGGAGGAAAAGATTAAACTTTTCAAAATATTTTATTGAATCGCTGAGAGATTTCTCGCCGCGGACAACGCCTGCAAGACCTGCTTCGTTTGTCGCAGAAATACCAAGCTCTTTGTAAATTGATGGTTTACGGAGGTCGGCATCAATAAGAAGAACTGATTTGCCGTTCTTTGCAAGAGCCAGAGCAGTATTTATTGCTGTTGTTGTTTTACCCTCGTTTGCAGAGTTACTTGTAAAGACAAATGTCTTGTAGTTCTTACGCTTTGAAACATTTTCAATCTTTGTACGGATAAGCTTAAAGGACTCAATGAACAGGAAGCCTGTTTTTTTATCAGTAATCAGAAGATTCTGAATTTCACCCTTCTTGCCTGACTTTTTAATATGGATAATAGTACCAAGGATTTTGCTTCCGATTTTGTTTGTGATATCGTCTGCAGTTTTAACTGTATCCTTGATGAAGATTGTAAGGCAGATTACAAGAACTACTATACCGGCACCTGCAACAAAGCCGAGAAGTGTATAAAGAAGTGTGCTGCTATCGCTGTTAGCTTTTTCGGGCTTAACAGGCTCATCAATAAGAATAGCACGGGTGTTCTGATATGCCTTTTCAGTAATCTGGCTGTAATTGTTAGCATAGCTTACTGCGACTGCGTAAGAAACATCAGGATTTGTGCTTGTTATTGAAAGTGAAATAATTGATGTATCATCAACAAGGCTGTAACTAATCATTTTCTTAACGTCGTCACCTGTGAGAGTCTTGTTGTTTACCTTGTAACCGCTGTTCTGTGCAACAAGCTCCATAAGGCTGTTAGTATCTGTCATAATAAGAGCATAGTTTTTAGCAAGACTGATACCTGCGCTGATGTCAGATGATGAAGTTCCGCCGGTTACAGTATTTTCACCCTTATTATCAACAACAAAGCGCATTGTGCAAGTGTATGTAGGTGTGTATGTTGCCTTTGCAACACCAAAGCCAACGCCTGCGCAAATAACAGCAGCAAGAACGATTGCCCACCATTTTTGAAGCACGCGTACTGCATATTGCAATATGGTCTGAAAATCAATGCCATCTTCAACCGGTGTGTTTTTTGAATTGTATTCCATAGTCTGTATCTCCTGTCACGATATTTCCTTGTTTAGTTGTAACAATACAACATTATACAAAAAAGATTATATCAAAGCATTTTCATTTATGCAATGTTTTTTAACAAGTTTTTGCTTATCAAATCAACTTTCGTCAATTTTTCCGTCGGCAACAGTGATGATTTTGCCGCATTTTTCAAGTACGGATTCTCTGTGAGTAATAAAAAGTATGGTTAAATCCTTTCTTACAGAGAGCTTTTCAAGAAGAGTGGCTTCACTTTCGTTGTCCAATGCACTTGTAGCTTCGTCCATTAAAAGAATTTTACCCTTACCTAAAAGAGCACGCACAATTGCAAGGCGTTGTGCCTGCCCCTCTGAAATGCCTGCTCCGTTTTCGCCCAGAATAAAATCAAGACCGTTTTCAAGGTCATAGGCGAATTCCGCACAAGCATCATTGAGTGCTTTTTCTATTTCTTCTTCTGTTGCTTCGGGGCGAAGCATGGTAATATTTTCTCTTACTGTTCCGCTGAAAAGCATATTGCCTTGGGGAACAACGGAATAAAGACTGCGAGCTTCTTTGCAGGGTATATTACCGTAAGAGGTTTCAATATGAATTTCACCCTCGTCGGCGTTATAAAGCCCCGCAATAAGCTTGAAAATTGTGGATTTTCCTGCTCCCGAGGGACCTTTAATGCCAACAAAGTCACCTTTCTCAATTACAAACGAACAATCCTTGAAAACGGAATCTTCGCCGTAGCCGAAGGAAACATGAGAGGCTTTAATTCGGTTAAAGCATTCATAGTCGATTGCATCCGTGTCTTTTTTCAGTTCTCTTTCACCTGAAGAAATCTCAATTAAGCGTTGTGCCGAGGCAGTCATTCCAAAAAAGGAGGGGATAATGCCGGTAAAACCCATTATAGGGGACTGAAGCTGGTTTACAAGCTGAATAATTGCAACGACAGTACCAAAGGTCATTGTGCCCTCTAAAACTCCGTAAGAGCCGTAAGCCATTGCACCGAGAAATCCTGCGGCAAAGGCGATTGAAAAGCCGATTGATGCGAGAATCGAAAAGCTCTTTTTTCTGACCTTTTCCCGATAAAATTTCTTTTGCTGTTTTATTGAACGGTTGATAATTTTATCTTCAATACCGAAAACCTTAATTGCAAAAAGATTTTCAAGCATTTCCTGCATAAACGAGCGCACTCTGGAATCTTTTTCCTGAACCTTGCGGTGCAGAGTTTTAAGCGTTTTGCGAAGAAGAGCGGCAGTAATGATTAAAAGCACACCGCAAACAATAAATATAAAAGCAAAACGGCGGTCAAGCATAAAAAGTGCTGCGGCACCTGTGAGAATTCTCACGGCATAGCCCGTAAGGGCGGGAAGAATATGCACATAGGTGTCGCTGACAGTGAGAACATCCGCTGTAAGTCTTGTCATAAGGTCACCGCTGTGACGCTCGGCAGAATCAGCATAAGTGCCGTATATTATGCTTGAAAAAATACGGGTTTTAAGTGCAATTTCTGCCTTGCCCTGACTTACTGCTTCAATATATGAAGAGACAATTCGAGAAATAATCTGCGACGCAATCAAAAGGAAAAGAATTATTACATTTTTTATTAAAGCCTCACGATTGTGGCTTTCAGCATTATCCATAACAGTTTTTGAAAGTATGGCAAAAAGCGTTACACAAAGTGCCGACCATGCATTGAGAAATGTAAGTGCAACACTCTCGCGGCTTCGTTTGCCGCAACTTTTACGTATCCATTTCAAAACTGATATATCATTGGTCTTTTGCATATTTTTCATTCTTCAATAAGATTATGCTTTTTCATTTTGTCAATAAGCTTATAAACATCTGCTTTTACAATATCTTCGCTGACGCCATATTCGGTGGCGATGTGCGAAACGATTTCTTCAACAGATTTTGTGCCGTCAAGCATTGTGAAAACCTCTGCGCCAACATCGTTAAAGGTGATAACTCCGTTAAAATCAAGTTTTGCAGAGCCTGTCGCAATAACGATTTTACTTCCTGCAACATCCTTTAAAATAAATCCGTCTTTAATTTTCATCTGCAATCAGCCTTTCTATTTCGTTATAGGCAATTTCCGCTGCCTCGGGGTCAAGATTGCAACCCAGAGAAAATACAGGGATATTGCGAAGTATCAGGTCTGTGTATTCAAGCATTTTTTCTGCAAGAGTACGGTCCGAGGGGTTGATGGTTTGCTCAATGAACTGTGTTACCGCAAGGGCGGGGGGCATTTTCTTAACCTGATTTGTTTCGCTTCGATGAAGAAAAACAATGGCTCTTACGGGAATTTTCACATCAAGATTCTCGTCGGTTTTTCCCGAAAACGGAGTTCCGCAGGCATACCAAACACCGTTTTCAAATATGAGTGCGGGTTTGTCATCGTTGATTATGCGTGTTCCCGAAAGCTTTTTAAGCCACATATGAGTGTGGGTGGATTTGCCCGTACCGCTTCGTGCAGAAAAAAGGTAGGCATAGCCGTCTTTTTCAATGCAGGAGGAATGGAGCATAAGTCCGTTATGTCGCAAAAGCTCATTGTAAAAGGCTTCGCAGGTCCACATATATTCATGCTCGTCAAAAGTCAGATAGGGGATTTCGGCTATCTTATTTTTAATAAAATCCTCTTTAATGTTGAGACGGATAGCAGCTTCATTGCTGTCAAAATTCGCTTTGTAGGGTGCAGAACGCTCTTCGAGAAGCTTGCCGCGCACATGATATTCAGTTTTGTGTCCTGCAATAATAAACTGTTTCATAATTATATTCCCAAATATGGTGCGGGGTTAACATTGTTGCCGTTCACCTTAACCTCAAAGTGAAGGTGAGCACCCGTTACATATCCCGTTGCACCGATTTTACCGATTGCTTGTCCTCGTGAAACATACTGCCCTGTGCTAACGCTCAAGCCCGGTTGCATATGGCAGTACATTGTTGTAAGTCCGCCACCGTGGTTGATAATTACCGTGTAACCGCCGGAGCCATACCAGCCTGCAAAGGTTACTGTGCCCGATTCTGCCGCAACAACCGTACAACCGCTGCTGCCGCCGCTACGGACAATATCAATACCGCCGTGCCAGCCGTCACCGAAGTTGCGGTAGCCGTAGCGTGAAGAGATTGAATAAGCACCGATTGCAGGCCAAGCAAGCTTGCCGCCTGTGTAGCTTCCGCTGCCTGACGACGAATAGCTTTGAGTTTTTGTTCCGACCTGAATTTTCTCGTCAACTGCCTCGCGTACTGTTGTGCGCGAAACCTCTTTTGAAGAAACCTTTACGCCGTCAATATAGGTTACAAGCTCGGTAACCTCTTCAAGTCCGTTTACACCCTTCGTGACAACTTTGCTGTCACCCTTATAAAGACTGCTTGTGTTTACCTTGATAGTGTCATAATCAATTTCAACCTGGCGTGTTTCGGTCTTTGTTACCTGAACCTGAATGAAATTAACCTCGTTTGAAATGAGAATTTCTTGACCTATGTAAATACTTTCTTTAAGTGAAGGGTTGAGGTTGAAAATCTCGGAGGAGGTCATACCGAATTCGGCAGCGATTCCCGAAACAGTATCACCTGACTGAACGGTATAATAAACTGCCTCGCTCTTTTTAGAATTAAGTTTTTCAGTTAAGTATGAAGCATCTTTTACGGTGCTTTCGTTGTCCGGATAAAGTCCTTGAACATATTCAATATCTTCAACAAAGCTTACAACCGCATCTTCTTCATCTGTTTCATGCTCGGCGAGAATACTGTCAAGAACACTCAAGGCATCGGTTTCGTTTTTCACGGCACAGATGAAGGTGTCATCGACATAAATTCCGCAGGCATTTGTAATTTTAGCTTCTGAATTTTCAATAAGCTTGTCACAAACCTCGGCTGCACTGTTAATCTGGCTTAATTTTACAGGCTTAATTTTGTAATCTGCGTCACCGATAAGCTCTGTTTCTTCAACGGTGTTTGACGGGGTAGAGGAGGATGCCGAAAGGTCAAGACGGTCGTATGCCAATTCTCTTGCCTCTTTGTAATCAGCTTCACTGCGCACATAGCCGATAACCTGGTCGTTGTAGTTAATTTCAAGGGCAAAGGTCACATCGCCCCACGCGTTAATTACATTAAACAGAAAAACAAGTGATAAAACGGGCAAAACAATGTTGAAAACATATATAAATGCTTTTTTGTATTTGCGGTATGCAACGCTTATGTAGTGCCCGAGTCTTTTGAAAAGACCTATTTTACCCCCCGCGGATTCGGCAGAAAGTTTAAAGGATACCTTTTTTGCGTCAGCGGCAAGCTCACGGAACTCATTCACAATTTCGTGGAAGGTTTTTAAAGCGAATTTGTCCACAACAATAATAATTGTGAAAAGAAGTGTTCCTATCGCCTTTACGGGCTTAAGCAAAAGACTAAAAAGCCAGCGGAAAAAGCGTTTTCCGTAGCGGATGGTCTGAATTCCCAGATAATATATTTGGTTGTAAATGATTTCTGACATAATTCGTTCCTCATTTAACGCATATATATCAGTATTATATCACATACAAACCGAAAAGGCAAGCGGATATATATGGGGCGAAACATTGTAAAGACAACAAAAATATTAAAATATACAGTTTACTTTTTTTGTTGGTTGTTGTATAATGTTTATAATTGTATTATTATGCATATTTATATTTTCAAAGAGGCGAATTGAAATGAAAAAAGGTACAAAGAAATTTTTAGGTTTTGCTATTCCCACAGCACTTCTTGCTTTAGGTGCAAGAAAGGCTTATGTTGACATCCGTTACGGTGCAAAGGTTGCCAAGGATACCATCAAATTTTCAGAATCCGCAGAGGGCAACACAGAGGGAGTTCACCTTACCGCTCACAGAGGACTTTCTTCGTTAGCTCCCGAAAATTCACTTGAAGCTTTCAAGCAAGCCGCAAAATACAATTACTATGCTCTTGAATGCGATGTTCATTGCACAACTGACGGCAAGTGGGTTATCATTCACGACCATATGCTTCAGTCAATGGCAAAGGAAAAGGGCGATGTTAAAAAGATGTCTTTTGCCGATACTCTTTCAAAAATCAAATATACAAATGGTGCAAATATCAAGGATTATCCCGACGCGGGCATTATTCTTGTTGAGGAATTCATTGAAATCTGCAAAGAGGCAAATATCAGACCCATGATTGAGGTTAAGGACCGCCGTGTTGAAAAGGTTGCAGATTTGCTTGAAATTATCCGTAAATATGAAATCGAAGACAGCGTAATTCTCATTTCATTCCATAAGGAAGTGCTTCGCGAATTCAGAACACTTTCACCCAATATGGAAACATGGCTTCTTATGCACGCAATTACAGACGAAAAGCTTCAGGAATGCATTGAAAACAACAACGGTGTAGCTTTTGAGGCAGCACGCAATGCAAATAAGCCCGAAATGATTAAGAAAATTCACGATAATAATCTTCTTGCTGCCTGCTGGACGGTTGACACCAAGGAAATGCTTAATAAAATGATGAACCAAGGCGTGAAATATATCACAACAAACGCAATTCTTCCAGAATGAAAATCAAATTAAAGAACTGTCATTCTGAGGAGTGAAGCGACGAAGAATCTCGAGATTCTTCGCTACGCTCAGAATGACACTATACAAATGAGGTATATACATTGACAGACTGCAAAAAAATTGCTGAACTTTTTTTTACAGATGTGGACAAGTCCACAGAATATTACGAAGAGCTTTATCCCGCAAGAGAGCTCCCCGAGGGTGCAAGAGTAACAAGATTTGCGCCAAGCCCCACAGGTTATCTTCACTTTGGCGGACTTTACGCGGGCTTCGCTTCAAAGCTTACAGCCGAGAGCACAAATGGCGTGTTTATGCTCCGTATTGAAGATACCGACAAAAAGCGTGAGGTTGAAGATGGTGTTACAGGTATTGTAACAGGTCTGAAAGCATTCGGTGTTGCACCCGACGAGGGTGTTATGGGCTTTGACACTGAAGAGGGAAAATACGGTCCCTACACACAGAGTCACCGCCGTGCAATTTATCGCGCTTTTGCCAAAAAGCTTATGGAAGAGGGCAAGGCATATCCCTGCTTCTGCACTCCCGAGGATTTAGACGAAATCAGAGCAAAGCAAGAAAATGAAGACATTAAAGGTTATTACGGCTCATACGCAAAATGCCGTGAACTCACTGATGAAGAAATCATTGAAAAAATCAACGCAGGTTTGCCCTATACAGTAAGACTTCGTTCAACGGGTGATATTTCAAGAAAAATCAAGTTTGACGATATGATTAAGGGCAAAATTGAAATGAGCGAAAATGTGAATGATGTTGTTATTTTAAAGGCAGACGGAATTCCCACCTACCATTTCGCTCACGCGGTTGATGACCACCTGATGCACACAACTCATGTTGTTCGCGGTGACGAGTGGATTGCTTCTGTTCCGCTTCATATCGAGCTTTTCAGAACATGTGGCTTCAAGCCCGTTAAATATGCTCACATTGCCCCCATTATGAAAGAAGAAAACGGCGGCAAGCGTAAGCTTTCAAAGAGAAAAGACCCCGAGGCTAATGTTTCTTACTATATCGAAAAGGGTTATCCCGAGGCAAGCGTTAAGGAATATATGCTCACAATTCTCAATTCAAACTTTGAAGAGTGGCGCAGAGCAAACAAGAATGAAGATATTACAAAATTCCCGTTCAATCTTAAGAAAATGAGCGTTTCCGGCGCACTTTTTGATATGGTTAAATTCAATGATGTATCAAAAAATGTGATTTCTGTTATGAATGCAGAAACTGTTTATAATCTTGTTGTCGAATGGGCAAAGGATTACAACGAGAATTTGTATGAGCTCTTTGTTGCAAATCCCGAAAAAGCAAAGGCAATTTTGAATATTGACCGCGAAAATCCCAAGCCAAGAAAAGATATTGCTTGCTGGGAAGAGGTTGAAAACTATGTTTCATTCTTCTACAACGAGCTCTATAAGGCAGATTGTACTTTGCCTGAGCATATCAACAAGGCAGACGCAGTTGAAATTCTCACAAAATATAAGGAGCTTTATTCAGCAGACGACAGCAAAGAGGATTGGTTCAACAAAATCAAAGAGCTTTGCACACTTTGCGGATATACTCCTAATGTTAAAGAATATAAGCAGAATCCTGAAGCCTTCAAAGGCCATGTGGGTGATGTTTCAACGGTTATCCGTGTAGCAATTACTTCTCGCACAAACACTCCCGATTTGTATTATATTATGCAAATTCTCGGTACAGACGAAGTAATGAGCAGAATTGACAATACTATAAATTCATATAAAGCATAAGAGGTTCCCTATGGAAGAAGTAACAAAGATTTCAAATTTTATTCACGACTTTATTGATGAGGATTTGGAAAACGGTGTGTACAATAAGGTGCAGACCCGTTTCCCGCCCGAGCCAAACGGCTATCTTCACATTGGTCACGCAAAGGCAATTTGCATTAACTTTGCAACAAGCAAAAAATACGGCGGCGAATGTAATCTTCGTCTTGATGATACAAACCCGCAAAAAGAAGATACAGAATATGTTGACGCAATTAAAGAGGATATCGAATGGCTTGGCTTCAAGTGGAATAAATGCCTTTTCGCATCAAGCTATTTTGATTTCATCTATGAATGTGCAGTAAAGCTTATCGAAAAAGGTCTTGCCTATGTTGACGACCTTTCAGCCGATGAAATCAGAGAATATCGCGGAACTCTTACCGAGGCAGGTAAAAACAGCCCTTACAGAGAGCGTTCAATTGAAGAAAATCTTGATTTGTTCAAGAGAATGACTGACGGTGAATTCCCCAACGGCGCAAGAGTTCTTCGTGCAAAGATTGATATGGCGGCGGCTAACATCAATATGCGCGACCCCGTTATTTACAGAATTGCTCATGTGCCACATCATCAGACAGGCGACAAATGGTGTGTTTACCCTATGTACGACTTCGCACACCCCTTGTCAGACGCAAAAGAGGGAGTTACACATTCTCTTTGCTCACTCGAGTTTGAAAATCACAGACCACTTTATGATTGGTTCTTAAAGGCTCTTGATATCGAGATGCCGCCCCGTCAGATTGAGTTTGCCCGTCTTAACCTCAACTACTGCCTTACAAGTAAGAGAAAATGTCTTGCACTTGTTAATGAGGGTATTGTTGATGGCTGGAACGACCCCCGAATGGCAACACTCAGCGGTATGAGAAGACGCGGTTATCCCGCAGCGGCAATCCGTAACTTCTGTGAGAAAATCGGCGTTTCAAAGGCTTATTCAGTTGTTGATTACGGACTTCTCGAATCCTGTGTCCGTGATGAGCTCAATGCAAATGCACCAAGAGCTATGGCGGTTCTTCGTCCCTTAAAGGTTGTTATTGATAACTACCCCGAGGACAAGACAGAAACTCTTGAAGTTGAAATTCATCCCGAGCACCCCGAAATGGGCACTCGTAAAGTTACTTTCGGCAAGACGATTTATGTTGAGCAAGAGGACTTTATGGTTGAACCCGTTAAAAAGTATTTCAGACTTTTCCCCGGTAATGAGGTTCGTTTAAAGAGTGCATATTTCGTTAAGTGCGTGGGATATGATACAGACGAAAACGGCAATGTAACCTGTGTTCATTGCACTTATGACCCCGAAAGCCGCGGCGGTAATTCACCCGACGGCAGAAAAGTCAAGGGTACACTTCATTGGGTAAGCGAAGCTGACAGCTTTAAGGCGGAGGTTCGTCTTTATGACAGACTTTTCAACAAAGAAAACCCGTCTGACGAGAGCGCAGGCGCGTTTACAGAAAATCTTAACCCCGATTCTCTCGTAATTCTCAAGGATTGTTTTATTGAGGGCGGACTTCGTGAAAACCTCAAGGCAGGCGACACATTCCAATTTATGCGTCAGGGTTATTTCTGCGTGGATATTACCTCAACAGAAGATAATGTTGTATTTAACCGTACAGTACAACTCAATTCCTCTTGGGGCAAATAATAAGTTTGAATAAAATTGCCCACAGCACCGTTTTTGTTCGGGGCGGTATCTTCATGCGGTACCACTCACTGCAAACGGCACTGTGAACAATTTTCCTTCAAACTTTACATAAATAGGTGATTATAATGAGTAAAAACAAAATCAAAAGAAAAACTACGGGCTTTGACATTCTTTACAGAGTGGTAACTGTTATAATGGCAGTGGCAATGTTTCCGCTTGCATATTTTTCAAAACTGATTTTTATTGTTGTAATGCATGAGGATTTATCTTCACTTCTTTCAGCAATTTCAGGTGAGGAAGACCCGGGAGGAACATATTTAGAGTGGGCTATTGCAGATATTTTTGACCCATCAAGTTCGCTTTCGCTGTTTATTAACGAAGATACAAGTGAGAATCTCCAATTAAGCATGCTATGGGAAAGTCCCTATCTTCGTGCAGTGCTTTTTGCAGCAATTTTCTTTGCACTTGCACTTGTACTGGCACTTGTAATTCTTGGATTTGCAATTTTTTCAAATAAAGTCAAGGTGATTACAGGACTTTCAGCGGGCGGACTTCTTGCAATGGCTGCTTCGTGGATTTCATTTACAAGCTTTTTTGCAAATCCCATTACAAGCGGTGAGACTGCATTGAGCGAGGTTTTTGACATTACCGGGATAATAGCAAATATTGCACTTGGTTTTGTTGAGGTTACTACCATTAAGCTTGAAGGTGCATTTTTCTGGGTACTTTTTTTAATGCTGGGAATTTTCGTCTGGTCGGTATCAGTAATGATTGTTAACGCCGGCGACGAAAAAGAAAAAGCCGAAAAAGCAATGGCAAAAGCAAGAAAGAAATAAGAATATAAAATGAAAACCCCGCTCTATTGAGCGGGATTTTTTTATCCTTTTAGTTATTTTCTAAATTCTTTTGTGATTGCATTTTGAGGTAGGCGTTGATAAAGCCGTCGATGTCGCCGTCCATAACTGCATTGATATTGCCGTTTTCAAAGGAGGTTCTGTGGTCCTTTGCAAGTGTATAGGGCATAAATACATAAGAACGGATTTGGCTACCCCACGCGATTTCTTTGTGGTCACCCTTGATATCCTCGATTTTTGCAAGGTGCTCACGCTCTTTAATCTCAATAAGCTTTGATTTGAGCATTGTCATTGCAACCTCGCGGTTTTGGTGTTGGCTACGCTCAACCTGACAAGAAACAACAATACCCGTGGGTTTATGTGTAAGACGAACTGCAGATGAGGTCTTGTTAACCTTTTGTCCGCCCGCACCGCTTGCACGGTAAACCGCCATTTCAATATCGTCGGGGTTGATTTCAACATTTGTATCCTCGTCAATTTCGGGCATTACTTCAAGAGAAGCGAAGGATGTGTGTCTTCTGCCCGATGAGTCGAAGGGTGAAATACGAACAAGACGGTGAATTCCCGCCTCACTCTTCATAAAGCCGTAAGCATTTTCGCCCTCGATAAGAATACAAGCAGATTTAAGTCCTGCCTCGTCGCCGTCAAGATAGTCAAGAGTTGAAACCTTATAGCCGTGACGCTCGCCCCAACGGTTATACATTCTGAAAAGCATTTCTGCCCAGTCCTGTGCTTCTGTTCCGCCCGCGCCTGCGTGGAATGTGAGAATTGCGTTTTTAGAGTCATATTCGCCTGTAAGCAATGTTGAAAGAGTTTGTGAATCAAGGTCTTTTTCAAATTTGTCAACACCGCGGGTACACTCGTCAACAAGACTCTCGTCTTCTTCCTCGTCGGCAAGCTCAATCATAACAAGAGCATCTTCAAAATCACTCTTAAGCTTTTCATAAGCGGCAACCTTGTTTTTAAGAGCACTTGTTCTCTGCAACACCTTTTGAGAATTCTGAATATCGTCCCAGAAGCCTTCTTCAGCCTGTTGTTCTTCAAGATTTGCGATTTCATTTTTCATTTTTTCAAGCCCAAGAGCGTCTGCAAGATTAGAAAGCTCGTCCTCGTGGCTTAAAAGTCTTAATTTTAATTCTTCATACTGAAGCATAATTTTTACCTCTCTTAATAAATAATGGTAGCAATTAACTGTCACTTGTCCGCAAGTTGACACATAAGATATATCAAGACAACCGTCAATTGTGGGTATGGGTAGGTTTTCCTTTTAAATAGCCCATATTTGCGACGGATTTGATATATTGCTACTGTTCAGCCTCAGCATCTGCCGAAGAGCTTTCTTCCTCTGTTGAAGAGGGTTCTTCGGTGATTGTGTCGCTTGCCACAATGTCGTCATTCACATTTTCTGTGGTGGACTCTGTGGCTTCGGTTGTTGCAACCTCGGGTGTGGTTGTGTTCTGAATAGCTGAAATATAAAGATTTTCATTCTGCTCACGAAGAGTAATCTTTAAATATTTATCGGGGGTGGGGGCAACCATATCACCGTTTTCGCCCTGTTCCCACGCATCACCTGCAAGGCAGGCAACTGTCAGCACCACTGTGTCTGACGATGTGGTTTTATCAACTACCTGTGGGGTGTAAATGGGCGTGATACCCGTAAGGGGAACGGTATAGGTTTCGGTTTTTGTATCGTACACAAATTCAAGTCCGCCATAACCTTCAATTGTCTGGTGAACGGGTGAAACCTCTGTGCCGAAAAGCTCAACGAATTCTTCTTCAACCGCTGCTTTGGGGATTGAAAGTCCGCTTTCGTTGCTTTCAAAGGTATCGGGTTCAATATCACCCTTAAGAAGTGACCAAATTGTAATTTCCATAAGCTGATTCATATCAGCCTTTGTGATATCGTCAAAGGTGTCGGGGTCAATAAGCACAACGGGAGTTAGAATTGTGTCGTATTCTTCGTAATGTTTACTGTTTTGAATGGCAGTATCTATGCCTTTGACCGCAGAAACAACAATCGTAACAAGACCGATTGCCGCTAAAATGATTATAAGACTACCCACGGGGAATGCGGCTTTATGAGTGCCTTTGTGCTTCTTCATTTTCTCTTCAGCCATTTATCTCACCTGACCCTTTCCGTAGATTTTATATTTGAATGAATTTAACTGTTCAAGCCCCAAAGGACCTCTTGCGTGTAATTTTTGAGTTGAAATTCCGATTTCTGCACCGAAGCCGAATTCTCCGCCGTCAGTAAATCGGGTGCTTACATTGTGATAAACCGCCGAGGAATCAACCGAATTCATAAATCTTTCAGCATTTTCGGTGCTTTCAGTAACAATGCACTCGCTGTGACCTGACGAATATTTTCTGATATGCTCAATTGCATCGTCAAGCGAATTCACAATTTTAACCGACATCTTGTAATCAAGATATTCGCGGTAATAATCTTCTTCGGTAGCTACCTCAATATCGGGGCAGATTTCACGGCTGATTTCGTCGCCGTAGAGAATAACATTCTTTTCATCAAGACGCGCTTTGATTGCAATAAGTGCAAATTCTGCGATGTCCTTGTGAATCAACAGGCTTTCAGCAGTGTTACATACTGAAATTCGCTGGGTTTTCGCGTTGAAAATAATCTCCGACGCCATATCAATATCAGCTTTGTTGTCAACATAAATATGACAGTTTCCAACGCCGGTTTCAATTACGGGAACTGTTGAATTCTCAACAACCGCGTTAATAAGAGATGCGCTTCCGCGGGGAATCAGCACATCTACATATTTATTCATACGCATAAGTGCGGTAGAACTCTCTCTTGAAGTGTCACGAACCAATTCCATAATATCGGGGTTGAATCCGATTTTTTCAACTGCTTCGCGCATAATATCCATAATAGCAGAGTTTGAATTGAACGCTTCTTTGCCACCGCGAAGGATTGCGGTGTTGCCCGCTTTGATTGCCAATGCCGCCGCGTCACTTGTAACATTGGGACGAGCCTCGTAAATAATACCGATAACGCCCAAAGGTACGCTGACCCTCTGAATTTTCATTCCGTTGGGTCTTTCGGCATCCCAAAGAATTCTGCCAACGGGGTCGGGTAGTGAAATAACACCCTCAACACCCTGTGCCATACCTTCAACTCGGTCAGCATTGAGCATAAGACGGTCGATAAGTGACTCTGCCATGCCGTTTTTTCTGCCGTTTTCAATATCAAGGGCGTTCGCTTCAAGAATTTTGCCGCAGTTTTCACGCAATGCATCTGCCATTGCCTGCAAAATTTTGTTTTTATCTTCAGTTGATGTTATTGCAAGAGCTGCCGCAGCATTCTTTGCTCTTTTGCCGATTTCTGTGAGCATAAAATCACTTACCTTTGAAAAATGTTCCAATCTGCTTGCCGTCAAGGGCTTTGTATATATCGGTGGGGTCTTCGCCGTTCATAACTATTGTGTCGATTCCCGCGTCCATTGCGATTTCTGCCGCGTGAAGCTTTGTTACCATTCCGCCCGTGCCCAAGGTTGAGCCTCTGCCGCCTGCAATGGCATATAAATCCTCGTCGATTGTCGTTATCAAGGGTATAAGCGTTGCATCTTCATTCTCGGTAGGGTTAGCATCGTAAAGGCCGTCAATATCGGTGAGAATTATAAGTGCGTCTGCGTTGATAAGCTTTGCAACAATTGCTGAAAGCGAATCGTTATCGCCGTAAACTATTTCTTCAACTGCAACGCTGTCGTTTTCGTTGATTACGGGGATTGCGCCGAAATCAAAAAGCTTGTTGAATGTATTTATAAGATTTTCGCGGCGCTCGTCATTATCAACATCACTCTTGGTAATCAATAACTGACCGACCGTGTGGCCGTATTCGCCGAAAAGCTTATCATACATAAACATAAGCTCGCATTGACCGATTGTCGCCGCCGCCTGCTTGCCTGCAGTATCAGCGGGCTTTTCTTTAAGTCCCAATTTGCCAACGCCCACGCCGATTGCACCGCTTGTAACAAGAGCAACCTCAATGCCTGAATTCACAATATCGGAAAGCACGCTTACTAATTTGTGCATTCTTCTTATATTGGTTTTACCCGTACTGTATGTAAGAGTTGAGGTACCAACCTTTACGACAATACGCTTAACGTCCTTTAAAACTGCCATAACAATGCCTCAATATAAATATAATCAGTATATTTTATCATACTTTTTTAAGATTAACAACAGTTTTTGGTATATTTTCCGCAATACTGCGTTCCTGTTGGCTTGCGGGACAAAAATTGTGGGTAGTGAGTTGTAGGGGACGATGCCCACATCGTCCCGTTGTGGTTTGATATCTCATTTTTTCGGACGCTTCGTGAAGCGTCCCTACACGGTGACCAAATCCGATTTGAATGGATGTTAACTCAGTCGGGTCGTCGAGGACGCCGACCCTTACAAATAAAACCTACAAAAATCGAGAAAAATATATGAAAAATCAAGAAAATATATGAAAAAACGAGAAAACAATATTCTGTAGAATGATTTTGTTAAAATTTTGTCAAAAATGTCACAAAAACACACTTGCGGTTCGCGTGAACCTGTGATATAATCATATCACAATCAAACAAGGAAAACATAAGGAGGTGGAAAAATGTTAGATTTGATTCCGGGTACGGTACTCAAATTTAACAGTTCTGCAGCGGAGGATTGCTATTCGGTAATTTCACCGTTGCTGACAGTTACAAGAGGGCTCACATTAGCGCAAGTTAGAGCGCTTACGGGGCTCGAAGCATCAACAATTCAAAATTGGGTAAAGCGCGGCTGGGTGAAAAATCCCGAGGGAAAGCGCTACGGTGAAGAGCAGGTAGTTCGCATTATACTTATAAATATGATGCGCGGCTCAATGCAGCTTGAGCAGATTGCATTCCTTTTGGCCTACATCAACGGGTCGGTGGAGGACCGTTCAGACGATATTTTACCTGACAGAGAGTTGTTTAACATTCTCTGTAGCATAATATATATATGCGAGCAGAAATCAATGTCGGATACAGCTTATCTTGACAAGGTGATTGATGCGCAGATTGAAAAATCGGGCATCAACGACCATGTTTCACAGAAGCGCTTGCGAACGGCATTGAGAGCCATGGTGCTGGCTTATCTCTCAACACAAATGAGAGAAGAGGCGCAGAAAGCATTTCTGCAGCTTGTGTAAAGGAGGGTACATATGGAATATCTTTTAAACAATCCATGGGTTGCGTGGCTTTGTGTGGCAATTTTCTTCCTTGTGGTTGAATTGCTCACAACAACGCTTGTGTCAATCTGGTTCGTGCCCGCGGCAATTATAGTCTGTCTTCTGACCTTTGTCATAGACAGCGTGGTGTGGCAGATTGCAATTTTTGTGGTGTTGAGTGCCGTGTTTATGGTGGTCGCTCGCAAAATTTACAAAAAGCACATCAAAAAGCCCGTTGACGAGGTTGACCAGAATGAAAAGCTTCTGGGCAAGGCGGCACTTGTAACAGAAGACACAAATGCAATTTCAGGCAGAATTCTCGTAGGCGATGTTTATTGGCGCGCCGTAAGTGAGAATGGCGACACAATTCCCAAAGGGGAAACAGTGGTTATTAAGGGCGTAAACGGTACGACCCTTGTAATAAATAAATTATAATAAAAAAGGAGAAAATTATGGAATTCTTGATTATCCCTATCATTCTTATCGCGATTGTTATTGCAATCATCATCTCAAATGTACGCATAGTACCCCAGGCAAATGCCTATGTTATTGAACGACTTGGCGCATACAGTGCAACATGGGATACAGGTCTTCACGTGAAAATCCCGATTATTGACCGTGTTGCAAAGCGTGTAAGCTTAAAGGAAGCAGTTGTTGACTTTCCGCCCCAGCCCGTTATCACAAAGGATAATGTTACAATGTCAATCGACACAGTTGTTTTCTACCGTATTATCGACCCCAAGCTTTACACATACGGCGTTGAAAGACCTATGATGGCAATTGAAAACCTCACAGCTACAACACTTCGTAACATCATCGGTGACCTTGAACTTGACGCAACTCTCACATCAAGAGATACAATCAACTCAAAGATTACTGAAGTTCTTGACGATGCAACAGATGCATGGGGTATCAAAATTAACCGTGTTGAGCTTAAGAACATTATGCCTCCTCGTGAAATTCAGGATTCAATGGAAAAGCAGATGAAAGCTGAACGCGAACGCCGTGAAAAGATTTTGCAGGCAGAGGGTGAAAAGAAAGCCGCTATCCTTGTTGCTGAAGGTGAAAAGGAATCTGCAATTCTTCGCGCTGATGCTATTAAGGAATCAAAAATCCGCGAAGCAGAGGGTGAAGCTGCCGCAATCCTTAAGATTCAGGAAGCAACTGCCGCAGGTATCGAGATGATTAACAAGGTTAATCCAAGTAAAGAATTCATCAGCATTAAGGCTCTTGAATCCTTTGAGAAGGCAGCCGACGGTAAGGCTACAAAGATTATTATTCCTTCAGAAATTCAGGGACTTGCAGGTCTTGCAACATCTTTGACAGAGCTTGCTAAAAAAGACTAAAACCAAAATGTGAGCAGGGACAGAACTCCCGTTCTGTCCGCATAACAACAGGGCGAGAGTAAACCTCTCGCCCTGTTGTTATGCGTTATGCGTATTTGAACTCGATAAATTTGAATTT
>CAZTLU010000009.1:0-34583 GCA_964614605.1 uncultured Eubacteriales bacterium | reverse complement strand
GGAGGTTATATAATGAAAGAGGAAAACAGAAAGTATGCCGAGCTTGCATATGATTTAGTAAAAGATGCAGAAGCTATCGGCTCTCGCCTTCCAGGTTCTGAGGGCGAAAGAAAATATGCAGACTTTATGGGTAAAAAGTTGGAAGAAATCGGTATTAAACCTAAAAAAGAGGAATTTGCAGTTTCTCCACGCTCTTGTATCGGCGGTCTTCCTTATGCAGGTTGGGCAGGATTTATTTTAAGCGTACTCACCTATTTTGCTTTCGGCAATACTTCACTTTGGTTTGGAATGGCACTTTTTGGTATTGTTGTTGTATTCTGGCTTTTCAGTTGCGTATTCCTTTATGGTACTTGGTCTGACATTTTCTTCAGACAGAGAATTTCACAGAATGTTTATGGTGAATTAGTTCCCGAAGACGGCAAATACGATTATACAATCATTCTTTCAGGTCATACTGACACTTGTTGGACATGGCGTCATTCAGCAAACAATTACAAATATCGTGAAAATCCAATTAAAGGTCTTATCCTTACATATGCAAAGGTTGGCTTTGGTGCAGTTTCTGTTTTCTTTATAATCGGTGTTTCAATTGCAATGGCAGTTATTTTTGGTGCTTACCAATTTTCAGGTGCAGAATGGGCATATTATACTCTTGCATCAAAGTCATTCAATGATTTTTATATTGTAATGCATTTCTTACCTATTGTTACTGCAATTGGAAGCTTGATTATAGCTGCTTGGAACGACCCACACGACGATACAGCATCACCCGGTGCTATGGACAATGCAACGGGCTGTGCGCTCAGCTACGCAGTAATTAAGTATTATAAAGAAAATCCCGACAAAATGCCAAAGAATTGCCGTATTATTGATTTTAACTGCGGTTCAGAAGAAGCAGGTCTTCGTGGTTCAATGGCATTTGCAGAAGAGCACAAAAATGATGACATGCTTAAAAATGCATGGAACATCAACATTGACTCTGTTGCTGATAAGGATTATTTTGAAGTTGTTATTAAAGACGACTGGCAGGGCTGCCGTTTTGACACCGACCTTGAGCAGATGTTCAAAGACACCTTTGAAGAAATGGGCATTGAAAGCAAAACAAATGGTTGCATTCATAACCCTGTTGGCGGTTGCGACAGCACACCAATGACAAAGGCAGGCATTAAGTCAGTTACTTTTGCAGCACAAGACCCAACAATGACTTACTACTACCACACTTGGAGAGATAAGGCAGACCGCTTTGATGTTGACACAGTTGGTACAGGCTTTGATGTGGTTGTAAGTGTTATTGATAAGATTGCTGCCTTCCAAGAAGCTAACGGCTATAACGGTCCACAAAAGAAATAAATTAAATAAGATTTCAAGGTATGACTTCGGTCATACCTTTTTTCTTTCATTGACACTTAAGTTGGTTTGTGGTAAATTTAAGTATAAAATAAATGTCATAAAACGGTGAAATTATGCGTAACTTCATTAAAATAGTTTCAATAATCTTAACTATTTCAATTCTCTTAACTGCTTGTGGGACAAATACTGTTGACAAAGCTACTGCACAAATTGAAGAATACCTTGCGGAAAATCAATATAATGAGTGCCTGCAATATGTAAATGATTTGGAAACTGATGTAAAAAATCAAGTCAATTCCTCTGCCCTTTCATTTATTTCAGCAGAATACAATGAACTTTTAACAGAATACAATGTGAATACAGATAACTGCTATGCATTGAATTCAATTAACAATGATTTTGCTGAAAAATGCAGAAAGCTCTGGAATATTGCAAAAATGTTCAATATAACAAGTGAGTACGAAAATTATAGTGATTTTGTATATCTTCATTACTATGCTGAGATGTGCAACTACACCAAATACGGTGAAATTTACTCACTTATGGAAAGTGTTCACAAATCGGGTTATCTCAACAAAATAACAGATGCTATGTCTGCTTATGATAATGAAGGTGACAGCTATGCATTTGATGATGCATACAAAGCATCTCTTATGTTTGACTATGGTGAATTTAATCCTCAAGAATATCTTGTTGAAGATTACAGAAATGCGCATAACAATACGATTAAGTCCTTAAAATCTTTAAGTAACGGCTTTGCAACAAGTGATGTAAATGTTATAGCGTCATCAATGGGTGACTTGGAAGATGAACTTTCAACAATTCTATATATCACTGACACATTAAACGCGATTCACGCAAAACAGATTTCCATTTTTAATGAGCTTTCAAGTGGCGAGCTCAACACGAAATTCAATACCGATTTAGAAATAAAAAAAAGAGATTATGAAGTGGGAATAACCTTTTCTCTGGATAATATTTTCGGCGCAAACATAATCGAAGATGACAACAATGTAATCGGTAATGATACCGTCACAAATGAAAAAATCAGTAAAAATGAAGCACTTAAAATCGCAGTTAATGCCATAAACAAGACCAAAGCATACCAAAGCAAGCTGAATGTTGCTTATTCTCAAACAAAAAACATTCAGATGACTGCTTTTGAAAGTGAGTCAAGCATAAATGATACAGTTGAGCTTGCAAAAACTACCATCAATAACGCATTGGATAATGCCAATGGTACACAAAAAACAGACATTCTTTTTTACAAGGGCGCAAGTGGTAGTGTTTCGCTTAATTCATTCATTCCCCCATCCGATAAAAAAGCTGTTGGTAATGCAGACAGCATCAAGGAATACAATGTCGTCAGCGGTAGTGGCGGACATGTAATTTCAATTACATTTTTGCCCGAGGCTACAAGTAATAACAGCGAAACAAAGGGTGTCGGCTCAATTATCAACGGGTTCTCTTTTGAAGGTAATGAAAGTATAAGCAAATACAAGTCCACATATTCTACCGCAACGGTTATGGTAACGGTTAATAACAGTGGTTTGCTCGAAAAAATGGAGTATAAAATTGCCGGTATAAGTGACTGTACCTTTGTGGACGATAACGGAAATTTTGCTTTTGAAGCAGAGTTTTCATTCAGCGAAGAATATTCATACGATTTTGAATACTGATATATATTCACAGTTTATTAAAAAATATTGCCAAAGCATTGACTTATAAAGGGTTTTGGTGTATATTTAAAGTATGTTTTTTATAAATATAAATGCAGGATTAGAAACATTTTCCTGCAAAACAGTAAAGGAGAAATTACTATGAAAACTTTCAAAAAGGTTCTCGCCGTTGTAATGGCATTAGCACTTGTTGTTACTTGCTTTGCAGCTTGTGGCGGAAACAAGGATGACAACACATCAAACGAAATCGTTATTGGTGTAAGCGGTCCTCTTACAGGCGGTGCAGCACAGTACGGTATTGCTGTTGTTAACGCAGCACAGCTCGCAGTTGACGAAATCAACGCTGCAGGCGGTATTAACGGCACAATGCTTAAGCTCGTATCTGCTGACGATGAGGCTGACTCTGCTGACAAGGCAGTTAGTGCTTACAACTCACTTAAAGACCAGGGCATGCAGATTTTCCTCGGCACAGTTACTTCAGGCTCATGCCTTGCAGTTATCGACAAGACAGCTTCTGACAATATGTTCCAGCTTACTCCCTCTGCTTCAGCTGACAACGTAATTGCTAACGACAACTGCTTCCAGATTTGCTTTACTGACTCTAACCAGGGTTCACGTTCAGCACAGTACATCTCTGAAAACAGCATTGCTACTAAAGTTGCTGTTATCTATGACTCATCAGACGCATACTCAACAGGTATTTATAACAACTTCAAGACAGAAGCTGCCAAGAGAAATCTTACCATAGTTGCTGAAGAGTCTTTCACAAAAGACAGCAACAAGGACTTCTCTGCACAGATTCAGGCTTGCAAGACTGCAGGTGCAGAGCTTGTATTCCTTCCCATCTACTATTCAGAGGCTTCTCTTGTTCTTAAGGCTGCACAGTCAGCAAGCTATGCTCCTAAGTTCTTCGGTTGTGACGGTCTTGACGGTCTTCTTGCAATTGAAGGCTTCGACACAAGCCTTGCAGAAGGTGTAATGCTTCTTACTCCTTTCGCAGCTGACTCTGATGATGATGCAACACAGAAATTCGTTTCTGCTTATAAGGCAAAGTATGACAATCAGATTCCCAACCAGTTTGCTGCTGACGCTTATGACGGTGTTTACATCCTTGCTGAGCTTCTCAAAGCGAACAATGTAACTGCTGATATGTCTGCTTCTGATATCTGTGATAAGCTTAAGGTTGCTATTTGTGCAGAAGACTTCTCATACATGGGCATCACAGGTGCAGGCTCTGCTCTTACTTGGGACGAATCAGGTGCAGTTTCAAAGGACCCCATGGCTGTTATTATTAAAGACGGCGCATATGTTGCTCTTTAATTACTAATCCACTATAATTACAAGTACCGACAGTATTTGCTACTGTCGGTATTTTTTAGCAAATTTTGTATTGTTTTTAAGTAAATATTATGATATAATTTCTTAAATATTTTCTTTTGCAGTACACATATGGAAGGAATGTTACATAATGGGTTTTTTGAGTAACCTTATTAACGGTATCAGTCTTGGCAGCATTTATGCGGTTATTGCTCTGGGCTACACAATGGTTTACGGCATTGCTAAAATGCTTAATTTTGCACATGGCGATGTTATTATGATAGGTGCATATGTAGTTTATATTGCCGCTTCAAAGGCGGGGCTTCACCCCCTGCTTGCAGTTGTTGTGGCTATGGTTGCATGCACAATTCTTGGTATAACAATTGAAAAAGTTGCTTATAAACCGCTTCGTCAGGCAACTTCGCTCGCCGTTCTTATCACTGCAATTGGTGTGAGCTATTTCTTACAGAACATTGCACTTGCAATTTTCGGTGCAAATCCCATTAACTTCACATCTGTTGTAAGTATTCCCGCTATCAAGCTTTTTGACGGTCAGGTTGTAATTTCAGGCGAAGCCTCAACTGCAGTTGTTGTTTCATTGCTTATAGTTATTGCGCTTTCACTTTTCATCAAGAAAACAAAAACAGGTCGCGCTATGCTTGCTGTTTCAGAGGATAAAGGTGCCGCACAACTTATGGGCATCAATGTTAACAAAACTATTTCAATAACCTTTGCTATCGGTTCTGCCCTTGCTGCAATCGCGGGTGCACTTTATTGCTCGGCATATCCCATTCTTTCAAACACAACAGGTGCAATGCCCGGTATCAAGGCGTTCACTGCGGCTGTTTTCGGTGGTATTGGTTCAATTCCCGGTGCTATGATTGGCGGTATTCTCATTGGCGTTATTGAAATTCTCGGCAGAGCTTATATTTCTTCACAGCTTGCTGACGCAATTGTTTTTGGCGTGCTTATTCTTGTTCTTATGTTCAAGCCTACAGGTATTCTCGGCAAGAAGATAAGCGAAAAGGTTTAATTAAGAAAGGACGGTTTTATTTATGAAGACAAAATCTAAATTGATTAAGCCTGAAACAAAGAATAGCTTTATTACATATGCAATTTTATTGATTGTTTTTGTTATTACACAAATATTTCTTGCAACAGGCAATATGTCATATATGCTTCAGGACCTTTTAGTACCCCTTTGCGTTTATGCAATACTTGCGGTATCTCTTAATCTTACTGTTGGTATTCTTGGCGAATTGAGTCTTGGTCAGGCAGGATTTATGTGTATTGGTGCGTATTCAGGCTCACTTTTCTCAAATCTTATGGAAGAGGCAATCCCCGAAGCAATCATTCGCTTTCCTATCGCCTTAATTCTTGGCGGCATTATCGCTGCTATTTTCGGTGTTCTTATCGGTATCCCTGTTCTTCGTTTGCGCGGCGACTATCTTGCTATTGTTACTTTGGCATTTGGAGAAATAATTAAAAATATCTGCGCATCAATTTATCTTGGCAGAGATGCAGAAGGCTTCCATATATCACTCAAAAGCGTAAGTGATATGAATATGGCCGAAGACGGTGAAATGCTCATAAATGGTGCTCTTGGTATCAATGGCACACCAAGAGATTCAAACTTCGTGATTTCATTCATTATTCTGTTTCTCACAGTAATTATTGCATATAATTTTGTTTATTCTCGCACAGGCCGTGCAGTAATGTCAATCCGTGACAACCGAATTGCTGCAGAATCTGTTGGCATCAATATAACTAAATACAAGCTTATTACATTTGGCTTAACCGCTTTTCTTGCAGGTGTTGCCGGTGCTCTTTATTCTCATAACTTCTCAACACTTCAGGCATCAAAATTTGACTACAACCTTTCAATCTTAATTCTTGTTTTTGTAGTACTCGGCGGTATTGGTTCAATCAGAGGCAGTGTTATAGGCGCTATTGTGCTTACACTTATTCCCGAGCTTCTCAGAGGAACATTTATGGATAATTATCGTATGTTGTTCTATGCGGTTATCCTTATTGTTATGATGATTTTCACCTCGAACGCAAAGATGAGAGGTAAACTCGAAGCGAATGCAAACAAGCTTAAAAGAACTGTAATCAAAGAAAAGAAAGGAGAGGTTAAATAATGGCACTTCTTGAAGTTAAAAACCTCTCGATTTCCTTTGGCGGTCTTCGTGCGGTTGACGAATTTAATGTGAAAATTGAAAAAGGTATGCTTTATGGGCTTATTGGTCCAAACGGTGCAGGCAAAACTACTGTATTTAACCTTCTTACAGGTGTTTATAAGCCCACAGCAGGTGCAATTATTCTTGACGGCGAAAACATAACAGGCAAGAAAACGATTGAAATCAACCGTTGCGGTATTGCGAGAACTTTCCAAAATATCCGTCTTTTCAAGGAATTAAGCGTGCTTGACAATGTCAAAGCAGGACTTCACAATCAGATGAAATACTCAACTGCTGAAGGAATTTTACGCCTGCCCCGCTTCTTTGCAAAAGAAAAGAAGATGAATGAAAAGGCGATGGAGCTTTTAAAGGTATTCGGGCTTGAAGACGAAGCTTCAACTCTTGCAGATAATCTCCCCTATGGCAAACAGAGAAAGCTTGAAATTGCACGAGCATTGGCTACAAATCCCAAGCTGTTACTTCTTGACGAGCCCGCCGCAGGAATGAACCCAAGCGAGACACAGGAGCTTATGGACACAATCCGTTTTGTCCGTGACGAGTTTGATATGACAATTCTTCTTATTGAGCACGATATGAAGCTTGTCAGCGGTATTTGTGAAGAAGTTACGGTGCTTAACTTCGGTCAGGAGCTGGCAAAGGGCAAAACAAGTGATGTTCTTAATAACCCCGAGGTTATCAAGGCATATCTTGGAGATTAAGGAGGGTAAACTATGGCACCACTTTTAAAAGTAGATAATATTGAAGTATATTACGGCGTAATCAAGGCTTTAAAGGGTGTTTCCTTTGAAGTTAACAAAGGTGAAATAGTTGCTCTTATCGGTGCAAACGGTGCAGGTAAAACAACAATTCTCCACACAATAACAGGACTTTTAAAGCCAAAGACCGGTAAAATACTTTATAACGATAACGACATTACCAAAACTCCTGCTCATAAAATTGTTACAATGGGTATGGCTCATGTGCCCGAGGGCAGAAGAATTTTCTCACAGCTTTCGGTTCTTGATAACATCAAGCTTGGCGCATTCACACGCAAGGATAAAGACGAAATTGAGCAGTCACTGAAATATGTTTATGAAAGATTTCCCCGTCTTGAAGAACGAAAAAATCAGATTGCAGGTACTCTTTCAGGTGGTGAGCAACAAATGCTCGCGATGGGCAGAGCACTTATGTCAAAGCCCGATTTCATTTTAATGGATGAGCCGTCAATGGGTCTTTCTCCCCTGCTTGTTTCTGAAATCTTTGACATTATCAAGGTAATTAACGAGAGTGGAACTACTGTTCTTCTCGTTGAGCAGAACGCTAAAAAGGCACTCTCAATTGCTGACAGAGCTTATGTTCTTGAAACAGGAAGCATTGCTCTTTCAGGCGACGCAAAAGACCTTTTGAATGACGAATCAGTTAAAAAAGCTTATTTAAGCGAATAATATTAAGGGTGGTCAATTATGGATAAAAAAATCGTTATTACTATTGCCCGTGGTTACGGTAGCGGCGGTAAAACTGTCGGTAAAATGCTTGCAAAAGAGCTCGGAATCCCCTTTTATGACCGCGAAATTCTCTATATGGCATCTGACGAAAGCGGAATAGCATTAAGACTTTTCGATAAAAATGACGAAGATGTACATAAGGGATTATTTGACCCATCAACCAATCAATACAAGGGCAAGCTTATCCCACCCGAAGACAGTGACTTTGTGTCAAAGGAAAACCTTTTCAATTATCAGGCAAAAATAATAAAAGCTCTTGCTGAAAAGGAAGCCTGTATAATTGTTGGTCGTTGCGCTGACTACATTTTGAAAGACTATAACAATGTGATTAAGGTTTTCATTTGGGCACCCCACAAATCTTGTGTTGAAACTGTTATGGATATGTTTGCAATGAGCGAAAAAGAAGCAGACAAGAAAATCCGCAAAATTGACAAGCACCGCAGTGAATTCTATCACTACTATACCTGTCGTGATTGGGACAATGCCCGCAATTATGACCTTTGTCTTAACTCTGCTGATTTAGGCTTTGACGGTTGTGTAAAGGCAATTAAAGCATACATTGATGTATTGCAGGAAGTTAAATAAAATTTTAGGGTTACCGTAAAGGTAGCCCTATTTTTTCTTGATTATATGTAATTATTGGTATATAATAAAATGAACCTTTCTGAAAGGAAAATGCTTAATGTCAAAAGGAATTTATAAAATTGCGGCCATTTCACCGAAGCTTGCAGTTGCCAATGTTACAGCCAACTGCAATGAAATAATAAATATGTTCGAAAAAGCAAAAGCAGAAAATGCTGAAATTATAGTATTTCCCGAGCTTTGCGTATGCGGAGCCACCTGCGGCGATTTGTTTTTACAAGAGCTTTTAATCGAGTCTTGCCACAATGGAATCCGTAAAATTTGTCAGGCTACAATAGAATACAATGGCTATGTTATAATCGGCTCACCCTTTAAAAATGGCGGTAAGCTTTTCAACTGCGCGCTTGTAATCAGCAACGGCAAGGTTATATACAGTGTAGCGAAAAGCAAGCTTTCACTTGATGAAAAGCGTTGGTTTACTGACGGAAAAGAATACCAATATGAAAATTCAGCAGAACTCCCCTTTTCACTTATTATAGGTGAAAACTCTTTTGAAAACATTACTTCTGATTTTGCAATAAATCTTTCTGCGGTCGGTAGTGAGGTTACAAAATACAAACATTTAAAGAATTGTATTGAGCATTTAGATTACGGGTTTGTTTACACTTCTGCAGGCGCGGGAGAATCCACAACTGATGCGGTTTATTCAGGTGCTTGCCTTATTGCAGAAAACGGTAAAATTCTTGCAGAGGGAAAAAGATTTTCATTTGACAGTGAAATGACTATCTGCGAAATTAACATTGATAATTGCAATTGCAAAACAACATTGAATGAGGTAAAGAATTACCGCGCAGATGCAAATGACCCTCACCCGTTCATTCCAGCAGATAAAATAGAATTGGCTGAACGCTGCGAAGAAATCCTTGCAATTCAAAGCACGGGTCTTGCAAAGAGAATGTTGCATACACATACGCAAAAACTTGTTTTGGGCATTTCAGGCGGGCTTGATTCAACGCTTGCATTACTTGTTGCGGTCAAGACAATGAAAAAACTGGGCTACTCCGCCGAAAACATTATTTGCATTACAATGCCCGGTTTTGGCACAACAGATTTAACTTACACAAACGCTTGCAATCTTGTAAAATCTGTCGGTGCAGCTCTCAAAGAAATCAATATTAAAAATGCTTGTTTATTACATTTTGAGGATATTGGTCATAATGCTGAAATTCACGATATAACATATGAAAACACGCAGGCAAGAGAACGCACTCAAATTCTTATGGATTATGCTAATAAAATCGGTGCGCTTCTTGTTGGTACAGGTGATTTGAGTGAATTGGCGCTTGGCTGGTGCACCTATAACGGCGACCATATGAGTATGTATGGTGTGAATGCATCTGTTCCGAAAACGCTTATGCAACATCTTGTTCGGTATGTGGCGGATAACAGCGACGAGAATACCGCTAAAATCCTCTACAGCGTGCTCGACACCCCAATTAGTCCCGAGTTACTACCGCCCGACAAAAACGGCAAAATGGAGCAAAAAACGGAAAATACGCTTGGTCCATATGAGGTTCACGATTATTATTTGTATCATTTTGTACGCAACGGTACAAATCCGGAGAAATTGTTACTTTCTGCAAAGCAGGCTTTTAAAGATTTATATACAGAAGAAGAATTAAGAAAATGGCTTACAACATTCTTAAGACGATTTTTCATTAGTCAGTTTAAACGCTCCTGTTCACCTGACGGACCCAAGGTTGGCTCGGTGTCTCTTTCGCCTCGCGGTGCATGGATAATGCCGTCAGACGCTAGCTTTGATGAATGGTTAAATTTCTGATAACATAAAAAATCACCCTATCCGTATTTGGATAAGGTGATTTTTTTAAGATTTGATTATGCCTTTTTCTTAGTAAAAGCTTTGATTGCAAAAAGTGTGCCAAGCATAAGCGCTATACCAATTGGAAGAGCAATTACAGACTGTACAAAGCCTGCAATTAAATATGTAACAAATGACACACCTGCAACAGTCATGGCATATGGCAACTGTGTTGAAACATGGTTCAGGTGGTTGCTCTGGCTGCCAGCACTCGCCATGATTGTTGTATCTGAAATCGGTGAGCAATGGTCACCGCAAACCGCACCAGCCATACATGCTGAAATTGAAATAACAGAAATTGCACCGCTGTCATATGGGAACACACTGAGAACAAGAGGAATAAGAATACCGAATGTTCCCCAAGATGTACCTGTTGCAAATGAAAGACCAACTGCAATAAGGAATATAACTGCAGGAAGGAAGTTTGCAAATGTGCCCGCAGTTGACTCAACAATACCTGCAATAAATTCTTTAGCACCAAGACTATCGGTCATCGCCTTAAGAGTCCATGCACAAGCAAGAATCATAATAGCAGGAACCATTGCCTTAAAGCCCTCGGGAATTGATTCCATACACTCCTTGAATGTGATAACACGACGCGCCATAAAGTAAACAACAGTAAGAATAAGTGTACAGAATGAACCATAGAGGAGACCTACTGATGCGTCAGCACCCGAAAAGGCTTCAATAACATTGTGGTAAGCACCGCTTGTTGCATCAAAGAATCCGCCCGAATAAACCAAGCCGATAACACAAGCAATAATAAGAAGAACTACAGGGATAATAAGGTCGATAACCTTGCCCTTGGGATTAGCGTTATCGTCATCAGTTGAATTGACAAAAGATTCTGCGTCACTTGTGAAAAGGTCACCGTTCATAGCATTTTCTTCGTGAATTCTCATCTTACCGTAATCAAACTTCATAATTGTAATTGCAACCATCATTACAATTGTAAGAAGTGCATAGAAGTTATATGGAATTGCACTGAGGAAAAGCTGGAATCCACTTACCTCTTCTTCAGCAACGAAGCCTGCAACTGCTGCCGCCCAGGAAGAAATGGGAGCAATAATACAAACCGGTGCCGCAGTAGCATCAATAAGATATGCAAGCTTTGCGCGAGATACCTTATGTCCGTCTGTAACAGGTCGCATAACTGAACCAACTGTGAGACAGTTGAAATAGTCATCAATGAAAATCATACAACCAAAGAGAACTGTTGCAAGCTGTGCACCAACTCTTGATTTAATATGCTTTGATGCCCAACGGCCAAACGCAGCCGAACCACCTGCTTTGTTCATCATTGCAACCATTGAGCCAAGAACAATAAGGAAAATAATTATACCCATATTGTAAGAATCGGCAACATTAGCGACAAAGCCATCACTGAATACATGAGTAATTGTGCCTACGAAATTGCCTTCAGCATAAAGCAAGCCGCCAACAACAATACCGATAAAGAGTGAAGAATAAACTTCTTTTGTAATAAGTGCCAATGCAATAGCAATTACGGGAGGCAGAAGCGAGAAAATCGTTGCGTGGAATCTGCTTGTATATTCAGCTTCCCCATCACCTTCAGCAAAAGCAACTATTGTCATTGTCATAAGAATAACAAGGGCAATCGCAATTACCGCCAAAGATTTAGTAGTGAATTTGCGTTTCATTTAAACAACTCCTTTTTAAATCGAGAAACAAATGCTCTTAATGTACATAAAAAGATAGCATATTTGTAGATTTTTGTCAATCTGCCAATTATATAAAAAGGAATTTAAAAAAACACAACAAAAATGTATACTAAATTATAGAAATGTGTTATACTTAATAAAAAGGAGATGTTGTTATGATTAGAAACGAAGCAATGTTCAAATTAAGCTACGGTTTGTTTATTCTTACTGCACACGAAAATGGTAAAGATAACGGCTGCATAATAAACACAACTACCCAGATTACCGATAATCCAAAAAGAATTTCAATAGCTGTAAATAAAAGCAATCTTACTTGCGAAATGATTGAGAGAACAAAGAAATTTACCGTTTCTGTAATTTCAACAGATGCAACCTTTGATATATTTAAAAGATTTGGATTTGTCAGTGGCAGAGATACTGACAAATTCACAGGTCACAACGACCACTACCGCACAGAAAACGGAACATATTTTATTTGTGAGGGAACGAACGCATACATTTCCTGTGCTGTGACAGAAATAATTGATTGCGGTTCTCATTTGCTCTTTATTTCTGATGTTACAGAAGCTGAAACACTTTCCGATGTTCCTTCTGCAACATATCAATACTACTTTGACCACATCAAGCCCAAGCCCGAGATACCCAAAAAGAAAAAGGGGTTCGTTTGTAAAATTTGCGGATATGTTTATGAAGGAAAAGAGTTACCGCCCGACTTCGTTTGTCCCCTTTGCAAACACGGTGCAGAGGATTTTGAACCAATTGAATAAAATTTTAGCGAGGTAAGTCAATTACCTCGCTTTATTATTGCTTTTATTTGATTTTCTGTAAGATATCCGTTCATGATTAAATGAACCAAAATATCAAGCTTTTCGGTTTCTGTTATGTACCTTTTCACTTGCATCACCGCTAAATAATATGCGGTAAAAACAAAATTATTCCTTTTTCTTTTTGCTTTGAACAAGTATTATAACCCCGACAGTAATAAACAACAAACCTACCACCAACAAAACAACAATTAAAGTGTTATCTCCGTTATCGTTATCAGTATTGTCTGTATCAATATTTATTTGTTGCTCAGTAGTTGATTGAGAACTGTCAATTTCTGTTGACTGTGAAGCGTTTTCAGTCGTTGAAGATGTATCTTCATCGCTCTGTTCAACATAAGTTGTATTTATAATTTTTACAACAGAATTGCTGACTTCATAAGAAATTCTTTCTAAATCTTGAGTCACGAAATCGCCGGCATTGGGAATTGTAATAGTCAAATCTGCATTTCCCGTTGCGCTTGAGAGTGCTTTAAAGGTGATTGACATAATCACACCCTCAGAAGTAACCGAAGAAGCCGGTGCAAGATAAGTAAAACGCACCTTTGCTGTTTCGCCATCAATATTTTTTATACTGATGTTAGCCGATTCATCAAGGATTCCCCCCTGCTCTGCCGACACATATTCAAGCATATTTTTATCGTAATTGATGTCGATGACTGCACCGCTCATTTTTGAGTTATCGCTAATAAAAAGATTGAGCGTAAACTCTTCGCCAGCATATACAGTTTCACTTGTCAAAGATAATGTAGTTTTTGATTCAGCAAAAGCAGAAATTGAAAACGCAGAAACTAATATTAAAAATGTAAAAATTAAAGAAATTGCTTTTTTCATAACTATCACCAAATACATATTACCATAAAATATTACTTATTACAAGAAAAATCCTCTGCAATGCAGAGGATTTGATTTAATCTTTTAAAGATGAGCTTAAGAAGTCCTTAAGTCTTTGACTTTGAGGATTTTCAAATATTTCTGCAGGTGAGCCCATTTCCTCAATAATGCCATCAGCCATAAAAATAACTTTATCTGAAACATTCTTTGCGAAATTCATTTCGTGAGTAACAATAATCATTGTTGTGTGACCGTCGCGAAGTTCACGAATTACACGAAGCACCTCTCCCGTAAGCTCGGGGTCAAGTGCACTCGTCGGTTCGTCAAAGCAAAGAATTTTCGGTGATAACATTAGTGCGCGGGCAATAGCAACTCGTTGCTGCTGACCACCCGAAAGCTCGCAGGGATAAGCATTGACTTTTTCTTCAAGCCCTACCCTTTTAAGTAGCTCTATCGCACGGTCATCAATTTCTTTAAGTTTTTCTTTATCTTTTTTCTTTACATTTTCAAGAAGCTGAACTGCCAAAGTAAGATTTTTTAAAATACTGTACTGTGGGAAAAGATTAAATGATTGAAACACCAAGCCGAAATTAAGTCTTTTTCTGCGAAGTTGGGCATCTTTTTCATTTGAATCAGTTTCAAAATCTATGAGCATATCGTCGTCTACATAGATTTTGCCGAATTCAGCAGTTTCAAGAAAGTTAAGGCAACGAAGAAGTGTAGTTTTACCGCTACCTGATGAGCCGATAATTGACAACACCTCACCTTTCTCAAGAGAAAAGCTGATATCCTTCAAAACTTCGTTATTACCGAAGCTCTTTTTTATATTTTCTACCTGTAATATAGACATAATTTTTAACTCCGATAATAATCAAATTTTTTCTCAATAAAATTGAAAAGCAGAGTGAGTCCGCCACAGAACACAAGGAAATAAATCGCAGTAAAGAACAATGGCCAGATAAGACCTTCAGCTGTATATTCAGTTGCGGTCATAAGAATTTCTGAAATTGCGATTACACGCGCAAGAGACGTATCTTTAACAAGGGTTATAATTTCATTACTCATAGGCGGAATAATGCGTTTTACAACCTGCATTAAAACAACCTTGAAGAAAATCTGTGATTTGGTCATGCCAAGCACTTGACCTGCTTCATACTGACCTTTTGGAATGGACTCAATACCGCCTCTGTAAATTTCAGAAAAATATGCGGCATAGTTAATAACAAAAGCAATAAGTGCAGCGGTCATACGGGATTTCATAGGTATGCCGAATACAAGTCCCGGAACATAAAAGACCACAAAAAGCTGGAGCATCAGAGGCGTACCTCTGATGACCCAGACAAATGCTTTTGTTATGTACTTTATGATTTTAATTTTTGACATTGAGCCCATTGAAATTATAAGGCCCAAAGGCAATGAAAATAGCAATGTGAACACAAAAAGTTCACAGTTTTCTGCAAAGCTTTGAAGCAAATCAAAGCTTATTTCAACAAAAGACATTAAATAAACTCCTAAAATTAGTCGGCTTTAACAACCACAACCTGCTTATTTTCCATATAAGGAATAGAAATTGCCATATTTTCTGCTCTTTCATCTGTAATTGTCATACCGTTCCAGATGCAGTCAATATTTTTACTTGCAAGTTCTGTTTCTTTTGATTTCCAATCGATTACCTGAAATTTAGCCTTAACGCCAAGTTTTGCACAAACTGCCTCTGCAAATTCTGTTTCAAAACCTGTAAGCTCACCATTTACTTCATAGTTCATAGGTGCAAAAAGTGTGATACCAATAATCATTTCGCCCTTGTTTTTGATGTATTCCCAATCAGATTCAGCAACTTCGGGCTTTTCAAAGCTGTCTTCAACGAGAAGAAGGTCTTGAAGCTTATACTTTGTAGCGATAGTATTAAGTGTACCGTCAGCTTTAAGGTCTGTCATTGCCTGATTTACATAATAAACCGCATCAGAGCCTTTTCTGAAAGCAATGCCATACTGCTCGGGGCTGAAAGAAACATCTTCAATTACCTTAAGATTGGCATAATCAGTACCCTCACCAATTGAACCAATTGTCATAACATAGTCAATAACTGCTGCATCAGCTGTACCTGACTTAACCTCAATAAGAGTTTTTGCCTGTGAATCAACTGCAATTTTCTCAAAATCAGCAAAATATGCGTCTGAATTCATAACAGTTTCACCTGCTGAGCCTGCTTCAGCAACGACGATTTTTGCATCGTTTCCACCACAGCCTGCAAGGCAAAGTGTCATCATAAGAACTGCCATAACGACAGCAAGAACTTTTTTCATTTTCATAATTCAAACTCCTTTTTAGTGTAGTAAAGCGTTAATACTTTAGTATAATACAACAATAAAAGGATTTTGTCAATATAAATTACATTTCTGCAATAAGGTTTTTTAACAGTATTTCTGCTTTTTTGCATTCTTCAGCAGATTCTTTTGACTTTTTAAATACTAGAATCACAGTTGCCGCAATAATTACACCAAGAACTCCTGCGGACAACGATGTCATTACCTTTTGCGAGTACATATAATAAAGATATGCAAGAACAGCACATACTGCAAGAATATAAACAAGTCTTATGAGCGGGTCGTAAAGCTTATCATATACCATTACATATTCAACATACGCGCCGTTTTCATCTTCACCCACATCAAGAAGATAATGATATCTGTCAAAGGTCTCGGGCTGAAGCTGTTTATTTCGGGAATGAATGTATTTTACCTTATAAAGCTTATCAAGCTTTGCGTATTTACCGAAAATGCCCGTCATATCCTCTTCAGCGGTCGGATTTTTAAAAGCAACATTAAGCTTTTCACGGATTTTAACTGTAGGCATATTGAGATAGATTTTTTGTGGTTCACTTAACACCTTATAATGAACATTATTGATTTCCATTTTTATCACCTTTTATTATTCTATACTAATTTATTGAAAGTTTCAAGTTGAAAAGGAATATAAGATGTGGTATATTTATTTATACACAAATTCAGAGGTGTTAAAGTGAAAAGTTTTACAGTTAACAAAAATGACGCTGACCAGCGTCTTGACAAGTTCATAAGCAAGACTGTTCCCCTGCTGCCTAAAACTCTTATGTATAAATACATTCGTATTAAGAGAATCAAGGTGAATGGTAAGCGAGCAGAGATTTCCACACGGCTTAATCTCGGCGATGTTGTCAATATGTATATCAATGACGAGTTTTTTGAAAAGGCACCTGAAAAATATGATTTTCTTAAGGCTTCAAAAAATCTCAATATTATTTATGAAGATGAAAACATTATTCTCTGTGACAAAAAGGTCGGAGTTCTCTCTCACCCCGACGACCACGAATATATTGACACTCTGATTGGCAGAATCAAGCGTTATCTTTACGAAAAAGGTGAATACAAACCCGACGATGAAAACTCATTTGTACCGTCGTTGGTAAACCGAATTGACAGGAATACGGGCGGAATTGTAATTGCGGCTAAAAATGCAGAAACATTGCGAATACTTAATCAAAAAATGAAAGACCGCGAACTGCACAAGTTTTATCTTTGCATAGTTCACGGTGAAATCAAGAAAAAAAGCGGACTGCTTGAGGGCTATCTTGTTAAAGATGAAAGCAAAAACAAGGTTACAGTATCCAAAACAAGAAAAACAGACTCAAAGGAAATACGCACCAAATATAATGTGCTTGACAGCGACGGCGAATTGAGTCTTGTTGAGGTTGAATTGTTAACAGGCAGAACGCACCAAATCAGAGCACATTTCGCGTCAATCGGCCATCCACTTTTAGGTGACGGAAAATACGGTACAAATGCTCAAAACAAGAAATACGGCTATAAAAAGCAATTTTTATATTCATATAAGCTTGTATTTGATTTCACAAGCGACGCGGGAATTCTTGAATACCTTAACCATAAGGAATTTGAGGTTGACGATGTGTGGTTTAAAAATGAGTTTTATAATAAAGGCTTATAGAGAGAAAGAGGTAGAAATCTACCTCTTTTTCTTTATGCTTTGATTTTTGTAATCTGCGGTATTTTGCCCACAATTACCGCAACAATTGTTGTGATTATGATTTCAGGCACCATATAAAAACCGTTATAAATGATTGAATAAACAAGTGAGAGTGCATTACCACTGAATGTATTCATGATTGACTGTCCCCAAGCATAGAAACCGTCTTGGGTAAAGAACCATTCTGCCCAGGCACCAAAAAGAATGTATCCTGACACAATATGGCAGATATAACGAAGTAGCAAAACAGTTAATGTACCGAGAGCAAGGGAAACCGAATCCTTTTTTATGACCTTTTTGTACATAGCGCCGAGACCTAAAACGGTATAAGCAAGTATGTAGTCAAAGATAAACATAAGAATAACATTGCCGAGACTACCAAGATAATCTTCAGATGCGGGCATAATCATTGCACTGATTGTTTTTACGCCCAATGCCATCTGCACAAATGCGTAAATAAGTCCTGTTACAAGACCTTTACTTATGCCACACCTCCAGCCTACAAGTACTACGGGAAGCATACTGACGATTGTGACTTGTCCGCCAAAGGGCATTTCAGGGATAATCATTTTCGATACCCATTCAAGAACTGCGGCAAGCGCAATCATAACTGCGCTTTCAACAAGCCAATAGAGATTTTTTTTGTTTTTCATAACAAATCCTCCAAATAAAAAAATTCAGCCATAGCATATACCGCAAGGCTGAACTGAAAAGCTTTCCTACGACGGCATTATCCGTATCAGGTTCAATGGTCAGAGGCGGATTAGCCTCAATCTCAGCCGACTTCGCGTCAGCACCCATGCACTATTTACTTGGCTTGATTACATTATACTACGCTTTTCTTGGTTGTCAAGCAAAAAATGCTTTAAAGCTGAATATCTTAACTGTGTTTTACAATTATCAATCATATTGTTAACACAACCTGTTGTTCCAACAAGAATCATCAGCTTTTTTGCTCTTGTTACGGCAGTATAAAGCAAATTCCGATAGCAAAGTCTGTCGTTGACAGATATTACGGGCATAATTACCGCATCAAATTCACTGCCCTGACTTTTGTGTACAGTTACGGCGTAGGCAAGCTCAATTTCTTGTAATTGTTCTCTTGAATACGTTGCACGTTTACCTGAAAAGTCGATTAAAATGGCGTCGCGGCGCAAATCAATCATCTCAATAAAGCCGATATCGCCGTTGAAAATGCCGTCACCCTCATCGTCATAGGATTCCCAATGAATATTGTAATTATTGCGGGTTTGCATAACCTTATCACCAACTCTGAAAAGTCGGTATCCTGTATTATATTCATTTTTATCACTTGAGGCGGGGTTAATCGCCTCTTGCAGAACTTTGTTGAGATTCATTGTGCCGGTATCCCCTTTTTTAGATGGGCAAAGCACCTGAATTTGTGTCAAGGGGTCAAATCCATAAGCATCGGGCAATCTTTTTGTATAAAGGTCTTTGATTGTGCGTACTGCATCAAGAGGGAAATTTCGGTGCATAAAGTAAAAATCGCCCTCTTTATAGTCGGTTTCAATTTTTTCACCCTTAACTATGGCGTGTGCATTACGAACAATATTGCTCTCTAATGATTGACGGAAAATCTCGTTAAGCTGAACAACGGGCAAAAGCTCGCTGTCAATTAAATCCTTTAAAACATTGCCTGCACTGACGGGTGGAAGCTGGTCACTGTCGCCAACCATCACAAGACGGCAACCGAATGGAAGAGCATCCAAAAGACTTAAAAAAAGGAAAATATCTACCATTGACATTTCGTCAACGATTACAGCCTGACAATCAAGAGGATTACGAAGATTTCGTTTAAATACAGGTTTATCGTTATTCCCCCACTCCACCTCTAAAAGTCTGTGAATTGTAGTCGCAGTTCTGCCCGTAGCCTCGGTCATGCGTTGCGCGGCTCTGCCTGTGGGAGCACAGAGGGCAATGTCCAGTTGGTCTTTTTCAAACATACTGATAATACCGTTTAAAGTTGTGGTTTTACCTGTTCCGGGACCACCTGTAAGAATAAGCACACCGCGATTTACGGCAGTTATAATTGCTTCTTTCTGTTTTTCGGCATACTGTATATTATCGCTTTTTTCAAGTTTTTCAATGTGTCTTGCAACATCAATAGGATTTTCGGGAGGGAATTTAAGCAGAACTTTCATACGGTTTGAAATTGATTTTTCTGCATGATAAGCCTCGGGAAGAAAAACAAAATCCCTCTCCCCTATTTTTTCAATGATAATTTTTCGGCTCTGTGCAAGATTATCAACTGCTATTTCAAGATTATCACGGGATTCACCCAACAAATCACCCGATGGAGTATAAATCTTTTCAAGCGGCACACAGGTGTGACCATTGCGGAAATTATGGCTTATTACATAGATTATTCCCGCTTCAATTCTATATTGAGGTTTGGGTTTATTGGGTAACATTTCGGCAATCTGTTCTGCACGTTCAAAGGATATTCTGCCATCACCCTCACAGAGAAGATAAGGGTTTTCTTCTATCATCTGTACTGCACCGTTACCGAGCTTTTCAAAAGCCACAATGCACTCACTTGTTTTGAGCCCGTAGCGTGACAAATTCATAATGAGTGCCCTTGTTGAAAACTGACGGTTATACTCTTTACTGATTTTCAGTGCTTTTTCCTTGGAAATACCTTTGATTTCAGCAAGTCTTTGGGGTTCATTTTGCAATATGTCAAAGGCGTTTTCGCCGAATTTATCAATAATTTTTCTTGCGGTGGATTCTCTGATACCCTTAACAACTCCGCTTGCAAGGTAACGGTAAAGGTCGTCAACTGTTTCGGGCAGAAGTGCATTGCAAAATTCCGCCTTAAACTGTCTGCCATAAACAGAATGATATGTATAATCGCCCACAATTTCAACACGGTCTCCGATTTTAATATCGGCTGCCGTGCCAACAACCGTGAGTTCTTCGTCACCTTTATCAACGGCAAAAACAGTATAACCGTTCACATCATTGCGAAAGGTTATATCTGTTACCGTACCTTTTATTTTAAGCTTGTTTTCAAATTCTTCCATCAAAATAGTCCTTTAAAAAATCCTTTTGCACAAGATAAATCCCATTACTTTCTTTGCAGATTTCAAGAAGATTTTCTTTTTCTGCCTCATTTATTCCGCAATCCAGCACAACAATCTTACCATGTCGGTCATCACCCATAAGATTTAGTTTTATTCTTGTGCCATATGCCAACCGTCTTACCCCCACAGAATTCTTATTCTGTGGTATAAATATGTAATAATCTGTTTTGGTTTTAGGCAATAATAATTTTAACATAATAAGATAACAAATTGCAACTGTTCCAATAAGAATCAGGGCCACAAAAACGGACCCTATAAATGCGTCAAGCATAAAATCACCTCAACACATTATACGGAAAACAAAAAAATATGTTAAAAAGCCTTGATTATCAAAATCAAGGCTTCAAGGTTTATTAAAATAAGAGTAGGTCTGTAAGCCGAGTTCTGTCTTTTAAGGCAATTATCTATCTGCGACACATATTGCTATGTGCCTTTAGCCATCCGTCGAAGTATCTGCCCAGCTGACAACTTCGGTCGATGTTGCATCGGGTAGGGTTTGCTCGGCCGTTACATCTCTGCAACGCCGGTGAGCTCTTACCTCACCTTTCCACCCTTACCGTTGAAAACGGCGGTAATTTTCTATGCACTTTCCCTAAGGTCACCCTCGGCGGCCGTTAGCCGTTACCCTGCTGTGTGATGCTCGGACTTTCCTCATAAGTTAAATTAAACTTACGCAACTGCCCAACCTACTCTTATATTAAACTATATATTGACGGGATTACCGTCTTTTTTTATTTGAGTGATTTTGTCACCCTTGACCATAAACACATTACGCGAAATATCCATCATTGGCTTATCCGCCATTGAATCGGTGTAGAATTCGTCGATTACTACATCACCGTAAACCTCACGAAATGCATCAATTTTTTTGTCTTTATAACAGATTCTGTTAATTTCGCCTTTAATGGGGTCAATATCAGAACCTATGTAATACTTTATGCCTATTCGCTCGCAAATAATCTTCAAAAGACAATACGGGCACCCCGACACGACAATATCGTTTTCATCTTGAATATCAAAATAAAACTGTTTAAGTTTCGTTTGGTTTAAATCCCAGAATGTTTCAAAATCACCGTAAATGTCTTCTACTTTTTCACAGTAGTCCTTAAAGGCTTTACCGTAGCTTGCCATTGCCTCATCAACAGTAATTTTATCAAATTTATATCTTATAAAATCCTTGATAAATTTAGGCGCGAATTTGAGAATCGTTTTGGTATCTTTCTTTAAAAAGTAAAGGAAGATATCCATTATGCTTTCGCCGTCGTAAATTGTGTTGTCGAAATCAAATACTCGCATAGGTTAATATCAATCATCAAATCCGTTGGGATTTCCGCTTTGCCAACGCCAAGAATCCTCACACATTTCGAGAAGTCCGCGTTCAGCCTTCCAGCCCAATTCATTGAATGCCTTTGTTGCATCTGAATAGCAAACATCAAGGTCGCCGGGACGACGAGGAGCAATCTTATATTCAATCTTCTGACCCGAAGCCTGTTCAAATGCTTTAACAATATCAAGAACGCTGTATCCGTTGCCTGTGCCAAGATTATAAACATTAACTGCAGGCTCGTCTTTAAGAAGCTTGTCAACTGCCTTAACATGACCGAGCGCCAAGTCAACAACATGAATATAATCTCTTACACCGGTGCCGTCGGGAGTATCATAATCGTCACCAAAAACATTGAGATAAGGCAATTTGCCGATTGCAACCTGTGTAATATATGGCATAAGGTTATTGGGGATTCCGTTGGGATTTTCACCGATTCTGCCACTCTTATGAGCACCGATGGGGTTGAAATAACGAAGAAGTGTAACACCCCATTCACTATCGCCCTTATGGAAATCCTCGAGAATAATCTCAATCATATATTTGGTTGTGCCGTAAGGATTTGTTGTACCACCGGTTTTCATATCCTCTTTAAGAGGTGAAATATTGCTGCTACCGTAAACTGTTGCAGAAGAGCTGAAAACTATTTTCTTGCAACCATATTCGCGCATAACCTCGCAAAGAGCAATTGTTCCCCCAATATTGTTATCGTAATACTCAAGTGGCTTTCTTACACTCTCGCCAACAGCCTTAAGTCCTGCAAAGTGAATGCAAGCGTCAATCTTATGGTCTTCAAAAATTTTGCGCATATTCTCTTTATCGCGAATATCAAAGGGATAGAATTGGAAATCCTTGCCTGTAAGCTCACGAACTCTGTCAAGAGATTTTTCGCTTGAGTTGTAAAGATTATCAACTACAACGATTTCATAGCCAGCATTAAGAAGTTCAACGCAAGTGTGAGAGCCAATGAAGCCTGCGCCACCGGTTACTAATATTTTCATACCTGTTCCTCCTCGGTAAGTGTTGTACCATTGTAATATGTTGAAAGAATTTTCTTATAGCTTACACCGTCAGCAGCCAATGAGTTTGCACCCGTCTGGCTCATACCGACACCATAACCGCTACCATATGTTGTAACAATGAATTCAGCCGCCGCTTCGTCATAAGAAACTGTGAAGCAATGAGAAGCAAGTACATCTGCACCTAAAAGCTCACGAAGCTCAATACCTGTCATTTCAATTCCACCAACAGTTACCTTTGTAACATATCCGATGCTTGAAGATATTGAAGCATCCTGCTCATTGACGATAATCCAAAGTGCCGGGTCATCAGTTAATGCAAATTCACTGTTTTTCTCAAGAAGTAAGCCTTTAACCTCACCTGCAGAATATGTTTTCTCAATTTTGTAATTCTTATGAAGCGAATCGGGATTGCCGTCTGCTTCTACACTCTTAAGGTATGGATAGCTTTGAGAAAATACATTTTCAGAGTCAGTTGTTTTTCTTGCTGCAATCGCGAAATAAGGAGTCAATGCAACTTCGTCTTTATATGTAAGATACTGACCGAAAACGCTGTCAACTGCCGATTTTACTTCTTCATTGTAGGTATCGCTGATTTCAACACCGTCAATTGTAAAATCAGTGTCACGATATTTAAGGTATGTATAAATTACAACTGTCTGAGCCTTGATAGCTTCAATATCATAGCCTTCGCCCATTTCTGTCATTACAAGTCTGGCAAGAGCTTCTTTTGCTTCAATAACCTGACCGTTGATATTCATAGTTTCGGGTGCACCTTTATCAACCTGAACCTCAACCTCTTCACTTGCGGATTCTTCATCAGTTGAAGCTTCTTCAGTTGCCGCCTCTGCTCTTGCTTTTTCCAAAGCAATAAGGTCAGCGGTAATAAAATCGGAGAGCTTTTTCTCAATAACTTCGGGTTCTGCTTCGGTAGTAGGTTCAGTAGTTGTGGTTGTGGTAGTAGTGGTTGTTGTTTCTTTACCGAAAATACCGTCAACTACTGCCGCCAAAGGTCCGTTTTCGCCCTGCATTTTATAAACAATTCCAAGCACAGCACAAAGAAGAATAATTATGCCAAGAATTATAGCCATAATGGCAACCGGCTTTTTACCTGCAGGCTTTTTATCGTCGTCAGAAATCTGATTACTTGCTTCGGAAATTTCAATACCTACACTGCGAAGTCCGGCGGCTTTTTCGCCGATAAGCTCAATAAGCTCAAGTGCGGCACTTTCAATGAAAGCATATTCGGTTTCACCGTCACTCATATAAAGCTTTCTTACAACCGCAGATTCGTTATTCGCAACTGCAATGCAAATATATCTTGCCTCGCCGGAATCATAAATCTCGCTGATAGAAGCACCGATATTTGCAGCAGATAAATCAAGGCTTACCTTGGCAAGCTGTGCCGCGTATTCGGTAGCGTTAACATCGCCCTTATCCTCAACATGAGGAGTAAAAATAAATACATTGTCAAAATTTTCAGTATTATCGCCACAACTTTTAAGGATTTCAGCGTTGGGTGTGCCGTTGATTGCAACAACAGAGCCAGACTCCATAAGGCGTTCAACTGCTTTACTTACCTTTGCGTCGCCAAACTGCTTTGCGGCACTAATATAGTTTTGAACTTCAGAGGTTTTAATATTTTGCGCAAGAAATGGCACTGCACCATTACGAAGAATATGGTTAATTCTCTCATTATCAATAGGTAAAAACAGAACAAACTGACTTCCGTTTTCAATACCAAAGCCTGAATATAAGCCGTCTTTTGAAAGAAATACTGTTGCGGGCTCGGGGAATTCTGAAAACTGTTTTCTTGTTTCGTCATCCATTTCGTCATTACTTTCAAGCATATTAAGTACTGACGGGTCGTAAATTACATCAGTTTCAAAAGCCTGAATAAACGCATTTTTAAGCATTGCGTAATGCTTTACATCAACCGCGGTAACAATAAGCTCGTCATTTTCGAGTGCATCCTGCAAAAGACCGAAGAAGTCGCGCATATTTTCAGCATTCTCGAATGAACTGTCTGCTACTGCATATGGCTTAATACTGCTTACAACCCTTGCCTGAAAACGAGTGAAGGACATACTTTTATCAATATTAAGCGACAGTAATCTTACCTTCATTTAATAAAACCTCTCTTTTTTTCCCATTTATAAGATAATCCGCTTACGGAGTCCAATCCTCATCATCCTTATAAGGATTTTCCATATTATTTGCATCATACCACGCCTGCGGATATTTAGGCGAAGTATTAAGCGATGCCATACTTGTATCAACGGTCGGCTCTTCGTTTTCGCGAAGAAGTCTGCCCATTATAATTAGTCTTGCATCGTCAAAATCATAAGTACAGGTAACAAGGGTAATAAGCTTGTCATCAGGCTGAACAGAAACCCCTGTATTGATGATACTGCGTTTCTTTGCCTCTTCAACAAAGCTTGTAAATTTCTCGTCAGTACTGAAATCCGTTACCATAATATTGAACATATAATTGTCATCATCTTCAACATCTGAATTGGTTACGAATGCTGCAAAAATTTTAAAATAATATGTATCATAAAGTGTACTGTATTCGATTATGGGCGATTCCTTATAACCTTCCAATGTTCTGTATTTATCAAGATTTGAGAACATCAGACCGTCGGTCATATGGTGACCATAAATAACCGTGTTATCATCAAGATATTTGGGGTCATTCTTGAAATCAAGATAAGGGCAACCGTAACGGCTTGAATTCTGATAGAAATCGCGTCTTAAATAATAATCATTATCATCACTCTGTACCACCTGAACATCAAGGTTGGTGTTATCGATTTTAAGCCAGCCAACCAAATCCTGATTAACTGCATACAAATATGAATACTTAAGATTCATTCCGTCAGGGAATGTAATATCGGGGTACTGTGCGAAAAGCTCTTCCCAAGCCTCAACATACTGGTTATCGTCCATATTGTCGGTTTTAACAATCTTATTGCTCAAATCTTCTTGCTGGTCAAGCTGAAGCTGCCATTCACGGTAAAGCTCAACAAAAGCAAAGCAACAACCAATAATAGCAATTATTGAAACATCCATGACAATTTTACGAATTTTTTCTTTTGTGCTGTCTTTTTTGAGAGGAATAAAGCCTTTAAAGAAATCGGAAAAAATCTCGTTAAAGGTTCTTACCTTTTTCTTTTGTGTTACTACTACGGTATTCTCGCCCCGAACTTCAGTAGTATCTCTTTTCACATACTGTGATGTGATGTCAACAAAGGTTTTGCCGTTTTCAGTAAACTCGACAGGCTCATCACTTTCAGTTTCACTTAATTTTTTCTCAATTTGTGAAACAATATCATCCTTGGCAGAAGGATTTATTTCATTTTTCTTTTCTTCAACTGAAAGAATATCATCAGCAAGTTCTGAAAAGACGTTATTTTCTGTTTTTTCCGTTGTTGAGGCTTCGTCCATATCCAACTTTTTACGAAGCTCCTCAAAGGAAAGTACTTCGTTATTATTTTCGTTATTCATCTTGTACTACCTCCTGAGGATACCATTTTTCGTCATCTTTGTAAGGGTTGGTCAAACCATACTTGTCATACCAAAGCTGTGGATACTTGGGATTTTCATTGACATAAGCATTGTCAACATTAACCTCTGCGCTCTCACCGTCACGCACCATACGGGCAAGAATAACTAATCTTGCATTTGCACGATATGTTGTTTTACCATATTTATTTGTGAGGTCAAGTGCACGCACACAGGTTGAAAGCACAAGCATTTTGTCGTCGTCTGTTATATCAACATCGGTTGTGTAAAGTCTGCGTTTATTTACCTCTTCGATAAAACCGTTAAAGTTTTCGCCGTCCATATAAGGATATATGTAATTAAAAATGTAACCATTATCCTCACTTGCAGTAGCGTTTGTGATAAATACACCATAAATTTTCCATTTGTAATTAGCTTCAAGTGTATTAAATTCGATTACCGGTGATTTTTTATAAAATTCAATATCTTCGTATTGAACAAGCTCTGAAAACATTGTTGTATCATAAGCATTATGACCATAAATGATTGTGTTGGAATCAAGATTCACAGAGTCATTACGATAGTCCATAAATATTGCTCCACGATAATCATATTTCTTTTCAAAGCTATGGTTAAGATAATAATCATTATCGGTATATTTCACAACCGGATGGTTTATTTCGGTATTTTGAACAGTAATCCAACCCACAAGGTCGCTGTTTTCTTCAATCAAAGCTGAATAATCCGGCACCTGCTCTTCTTCAATTTCGTTGTTTTCGGCAGTAGTGGATACTACAAGTTCCGAAAGGTCTTTATAAGCATTTTTATTGTTATTAATTTCAATAAAATGCTTTACTACAAAAGAAGCAGAAAAAATAAAGATTATAATACAAATCGCCAAAAGAAACGCTCTGAACTTGCCTATGCTCTTTTTTTCTTTTGCCAAATTATCCACCTGCCTTTTGTAAAATCAACCTCAAAGCCTCATCAGACGCGCTGATTCGGTTATTATTTCTTATATCTTCTGTAAAACTATTGTTAAGACACTTTACATCCGTTGTTTTTCCGTCCGAAACTGCAAGCCAGATAAGACCAACCGGCTTTGAGGTATTGTCTGACAAAGGTCCGGCAATACCTGAAACGGAAACTGCAATATCAGCACCCGAAACCTTTAATACACCCGCTACCATTTCGCGAACAGTCTGTTCGCTGACTGCACCGTAGCTTTCAAGAGTTTCGTGCTTTACTCCAAGCACTTTTTCTTTAATCTCGTTACTATAGCTTACAATTCCGCAATTAAACACAGAGGAAGAACCGCTTACATCAGTAATTCGTTTTGCAATAAGGCCACCTGTGCAGGACTCTGCACAAGCTAATACCAAACCTTTTTCTTTTAAAACTCTGACTGTTCTTTCTTCAAGTGTCATTTTAGTCTACCTTAAAAACAAATATTTTTGATTGTTGTATTCTCAATTGCTCTTTCAATAAGTGCTTCAACATCCAACGCCTTTTCAGCGTTTTCAAGAACTGAAACCTGTGGCTTTGTCTTGGGGTGCTTGGGAGTGAACACTGTGCAACAATCCTCATAGGGCTCAATAGAAATATCAAATGTATCAATTTTTCTTGAAACCTTGATAATTTCGTCTTTATCAAGACCTATAAGAGGTCTGAACACCGGCATTGAAACTACTGCGTCTGTGCAAGCAAGAGCGTTGAGAGTCTGGCTTGCAACCTGACCAAGACTTTCGCCGGTAATCAATGCCTTGCAATCTTCTTTTTCTGCGATACGCTGTGAAATACGCATCATAAAGCGACGCATAACAAGTGTGAACAAGTCCTCGGGACAGTTATCTCTGATTGCCTCTTGAATTTCAGTAAATCCAACCGTAAACAGACAAATATTACCACTATATTTTGAAACCTTACGAAGAAGATTGTGAACCTTTTCTTCTGATTGTGGGGAAGTATAAGGAGGTGAAGCAAAGTGAATTGCAGTAAGTGACAATCCCCTCTTTGCCATCATATATGCGGCAACGGGACTGTCAATTCCGCCTGAAATGAGAATTGCAGATTTACCTGCTGTTCCCGTGGGCATTCCACCTGCACCCTTGGTCTGATTACCGCGGATAAATGCAAATTTTTCACGGATTTCGATGGTTACGAGAATATCGGGATTTTTAACATCAACCTTTAAGTGCGGGAACTTTTCAAGAATTGCACCGCCAACCTGGGCTGAAATCTGCGGTGAGGTCAATGGGAATTTTTTATCGGAACGCTTGCCCTCAACCTTAAAGGTTTTAGCATTTTTGAGCTGCTCGGCAAGATAATCGGGTGCATTCGCGAGAATTTCGGTCATATCCTTTTCAACCTGAAGAGCTCTTGAATATGCGGCAATACCAAAAACATTACCGATTCTCTCGCTTACCTCATCCATATCGATGTAATCATCCATAGGAATTACGGTAACGGTTGACTGTTCTTTTCTGTACTCAAATTCGCCCAGTGGTTTGATTCTGCGACGGATATTTTTTATAAGTATATCTTCAAAGGTGGAACGGTTAAGACCTTTTAGAGCAAGCTCACCGTTCTTTATAAGAATGATTTCTTTCATATTTATCTCCTGACTCTTTTAATGGTTTCAACTATTCCATTATACAACAAATCCATATCATTTTTGGTGGTAGTTTTTGCCAGACTTATGCGGATTGCACTGTCAATTCTTCGGGGCTCTATTCCCATTGCAGTTAACACATCACTTCGATGTCCTTTTGCACAAGCAGAACCTGCAGAAACATAAATTCCCATTGATGAAAGTGAATTGAGCATAACCTGCGATGGAACACCCTCAACTGAAATGTTGATTATATACGGCAATGAATTTTCGGGTGAATTAACATAGACCTTATCTAACTCACTTATTTTTTCAATAAAGTAGTTTTTAATTTCACTAATATTATCGAGATTTCTTTCAACATTACCGATGTCATTGACTGCCGCCCCAAAAGCACAGATTGCCGGCATTGCCTCGGTGCCCGAAACAAGTCCGTTTTCCTGTCCCCCACCAGCGATAGCCGGCATAAGACGGATTGAACTGTTCACATAAAGTGCACCTGCACCCTTAAGTCCGTGAATTTTATGTGCGCTCATGCTCATTAAGTCAATTCCCAATTTCTTAGGTTTTAATGAGATTTTTCCAAATGCCTGAACTGCATCACAATGGAAATATGCTTTTGATTTTTTGTCACGGATTATGCCTTTTATCTTGTCGATATCTTGAATTGAGCCGACTTCATTATTAACCGCCATAACACTCACAAGAATTGTGCTTTCGTCAATGGCATTGGCAAACTCATCAAGGTTTATTTTTCCGTTTTGAGCAGGCTTAATATAAACCGGCTCAAAGCCTTGCTCGCCCAAAAGCTCAAAATTCTTTAACACACTCGGATGTTCAAGAAGTGTGGTAATAATTTTTTTACCTTCTCTTTTCTTGGTGCGGGCAGTACCCATAATTGCAGTATAATTTGCAATTGTTCCGCTTGGAGTAAAAACTATTTCATTAACACTGCAAGAAAGGAACTTTGAAACAATACTGCGGGCATTGTCTAATTCTTTCTTTGCATTAAAGCCGCCCATATGCAGAGAAGACGGATTACCAAAGGTTTCGGTGCACAATTGAACTGCTTTTTTAACTGCCGCATCACACGGCTTTGTGGTAGCACTGTTATCAAGATAAACGCACACGACACTTCTCTCCCATTCTGCATATTAAATCAAAATACATTATACTACAAAATACACTGTTTGGCAAATATAAAATCGAGTTTTTTACTGTATATTTTTAAATTTTTTGTTAAAAATATTGGCAAAACACTTCGCAAGAATAAGGGAGCGAAAAAAATGAATCAAAAAGCAATGTCCCGACGGGCTAAAATAAGGCTTGGTCTTTATATTGGCACAGTTATTACTGTATTGGGAATTTTTAGTATTGTACAAACTGTCAGGGCTCAAAAATACGAGCGTGAAGCCACAGTCACGAAACAAATGGCGTTAATTTCGCTTGAAGAATGTCTTAATAATATTTCAACAAATCTTGAAAAGACGATTTATGTGAGCACGCCAACAATGCTTTCACAGCTTTCTACTGATTTGTGGCGTGAAGCATCTGCCGCTAAAACAAGTCTTTCCATATTGCCCGCAGAAGATGTTTCACTTAACAACACTTATAAGTTCTTATCGCAAATCGGCGAATTTGTAATGTCGCTACAACGAAAAAGTGCTACAGGTCAGGAGCTTACAAACAGCGAGCGAGAACAACTAAAAGAGCTCTATAACTATTGCGTTTCTCTTAATGAACAGGTAAGTAAAATGTGCCTTGATTTGCAGAATGGAAACTTTAGCTTTGACGATTACAACTCTACCCTGACCCAAGAAAATTCTGATATGAGCACTTTAAGTCAAAGTCTTGATGATGCAGAACAAGCCATGACGGATTTGCCATCTCTTATATATGACGGCCCATTTTCTGACCACATTGACCAGGGCGAACCGAGATATCTTGATGGACTTGAAGAGATTAGTGAAAACATGGCGTTGGAAGTTGCAAAAACAGTTTGCATCTCAGAAGCCGACAGCCTTGAATATGCTTATGACGAAAACGGCGATATCCCCTGCTATGTTTTTCAAAGTGACAACTGTACAGTTGCAATTACAAAAATCGGCGGCAAACCCTTGTATATGATTGATTCAGGCTTTGCGGGTGAAATTCAGCTTGAATATAAAGAGGCGGTTGCCAACGCTAAAAAATATCTTTCAAAAATCGGTTATGAGAATATGCGCGAAAGTTATTACTCAACTGATGACGGAATTTGCACAGTCAACTTTGCTGCCACAGATGGTGATATAATTCTTTACCCTGACCTTATAAAAGTCAGCGTGAATCTTGAAAACGGCGAGATTATGTCTTTTGACGCAACAGGATATATTTATAATCATCAAGACCGTGGCAACCTTGAAGCAAAAATTAACCGTGCACAAGCAGAGTCTGTTCTTAATGGTTATCTTGAAATTATTGATACTCAGCTTTGCGTAATTCCAACGGATTGGCAGACAGAAAAATACTGCTATGAAATCCATTGCAAAACTGCCGAAGAACAAGAATTACTTGTTTATGTAGATTGTGAAACCGGCGAAGAGGATAATATTCTTATATTGCTTTACAGCGACGGCGGTGTGCTTACAAAATAGTATAAACCGTCACTCGTGAGAAATAATAATAACACCACTATTTTAAGGAGGGATAATTATGAAAAAAGCAGCTATAGTTATGGTGATGGTGGCAACACTTCTTTGCGTTTTCCTTGTAGGTTGCAGAAGTACTGATGACGGCAAGGTAAGCGACACAAATACAAGCACTTCTACTACCACAAGCACCACCACAAACAACAATGACAACAATAACAACGACAATGCTATGAACGGAGTCGGTGATGACCTTGGAAATGCTGTCAGCAATGTAGGTGATGCAGTTGGCGATGTAGGCAATGCAGCCGGTGACGCAATCGGCGATATCGGCGATGCTGTTGAGGGCTCAACAAGAGGCTAATGTATCTTTCAATTGAATAAAACAAAACCGATGCCATCACGACATCGGTTTTGTTTTTGTCCATTTAATTTTGGTAATTTATTTGTTGTTCGTAATTCAAATTATATATTACAAGTCCGTTTCTTTCCAGATTTTCATTGCACAGAGATATGGCAGAAATCTGACTATTTTCATAGGTCTTGTAATAGTAAATTCCTTTATCCGTATTGCAACAGGAAGAATAAGCAGTTATTTCAAAGTTGTCATCGACACGAACACACCCCCTTGTTTGTGAAACTGAGTCAAGAATATGAAAAAACTGACTTATACTCTCATTCTCACTTTCGCCACAGATTGAATTAAGTCGCGTAAAAGATGCTCTTACAAAACGGGACATTGATGACAAATCACCCGGCATTCCGAGAGCCCCCATTCCCCTGCTGTATTTATAAAAATCAAAGCCCTCTGCAAATCGGGTTTCGGGTTCTTCTCTTGTCAAGCTCATATAATTATTGAGATTGAACATCTGCATAGGAAATTCGGGATTATTCGTAAGAACATGAACAGGGTTATAATAGATTTTAAGCCCATCTTCAACACATTCAACGGTAATTGAATAATCGCGGTCAGAAATCATCCAGTGAAGCGGTGTCGAGTGATAATCTTCATTAAAATCCATTGCAACAATATTGGTTTTATGCAATAAATCCTTTGCCTCGTCAACGCTTGCACAATTGCCCAGAATCCACGGAATAAGCTCAAATACACCGATATTATGCTTATTCTCTGCGGGCTCTTCATAACTTGCAGTTTCAGGGAAATTAAGCCCCGCCATTGAAAGTCCCTTTTCATTGGTTGCATCAAAATAAAGCGGATAGCTGTCAGCAACTACTGCAATGCCTATAATTGCGTAATGAGATTCTATGGGCTTTCCAAGTCTAAAATTAAATGGATATTTCCGCGGTGTAATAACTATTTTTTCACCGTAAAAACGCTCCACATCAAGATTTCGCCCGAAATAATGGTCTTTTGACAGAAAAGATACTGCCGTACACATAATAATCACAGCCTTTTTTGGTTATTATGTGCCAAATTTTCTTATTTAAGCTTTTTAATTGTAATTTCGTTTGTCGCGAAAAGTCCCGCACAGAGAGCGAGTAATACAAAAGGCGTAATTGCGAATGTTGTCGCTGTTGCTGCAAAGCCAAAAAACAATTCATATTCATATAAAAAATACGCGAATATATTTGAATTTTATTTATCTCTGTGTTATCCTTTTAAAAAAGCAGAAAAGAGACATATAATGAGAATTATTGTACCGAATTATTATAAAAAATTTAAGTGCATTGCAGACCGATGCCGACACAGTTGTTGCATTGGTTGGGAAATAGATATTGACGAAGACACATTCAGCAGATACAAATCTGTACAAGGTGATTTTGGTGTACGATTAAACGAAAATATTGAAATTATTGATAATACTCCCTGCTTTAAGCTTGGCGCCGATGAAAGATGTCCGTTTTTAAATAAAAACAATTTGTGTGATATTATTTTAAATCTCGGTGAAGAGTCGCTTTGTCAGATTTGCAATGACCACCCGCGTTTTCGAAATTTTTATGAGGGTGCAACTGAAATCGGTTTAGGGCTGTGTTGTGAAGCGGCGGCAGAATTAGTTATATGTCAAAATGAAAAGGTTACATTTGAAACAATTGATGATGACGGTGTTAAAGAAGAATTAACTGAAGAAGAAAATGAATTTATTGAGTTCAGGAATAAGCTTTTTGAAATTCTGCAAAACAGAAATGAGCCTATTAGTTACCGAATGAATGAATTTTTATGTGTATGCAACACTCAAAGCTTTGAAATGAGCAAAACTGATATGGCTGATTTTCTGCTTGGATTGGAGCGCCTCGACGGTAAGTGGACAGATATTTTAGAAAATTTAAAGATTTCGGCTGATTTCAGTAATTCTTCTCTCCCCTCTTATTTTAACACTTTTGCAGAGCAGTTACTTGTGTATTTTACATACCGCCATTTAAGCGGATGTTTAGATGACGGCAGACTTTCGCAAAGAGCGTTATTTATTGTTTTCAGTTATAAAGTAATTGAAGTACTATGCAAATATCATTTAAAAAAATTCAGTAACATTTCATTAAATGACATTGTTGAATATGTACGGCTTTACTCTTCAGAAAT
>CAZTLU010000008.1:26803-34768 GCA_964614605.1 uncultured Eubacteriales bacterium | reverse complement strand
GGACCTGAAACCTGAGCGCCTGTACGCTTTGCTGTTTCAACAATCTTTTCTGCTGCCTTGTCTACGAGGTCATGGTCATAACCCTTAAGTCTGATTCTGATTTTCTTACCTTTTGTTGCTGCCATTTTGGTTCCTCCTAATTTTCTGGGCACGTTATTTTACTTGCAACCCGGCCGGGTGTTTCAACCCTTCCGTTTTTAAAACCGAAAAATCGGTTTCTGATTTTTCGGACGGCGTAAAATAGCGCAGAATGCTCCTGCAAGTACCGTTAGAGCGCAGTTGGGGTACGCTTTAAGGTTTTAAAAGCATTATTGGTCGCCCGATTTTAAATCAGACATACTCCACGGTAATTCCCTGCATCTTCGTGCAGCCACCTACCGCTTCAACGCATATCGCATACTGCCAACGGGCATAATTCGCCCAAGACCGCAGAATGCTTGTATATTCTAACACACCTTTCGTTAAAATGCAAGAACTTTTTTAAAAAAGTTTGTGAAAAATGCAGAATTTTTTTATGAATAAAATTTAACACAATATATTGTGTCCACATAACAAAATCGGCACAAATTTTGAAGAAAAATCTTCCGATTTGTACCGATTTTATATACATATTATATATAATAATGCAAAATGCAAAGCGCAAAGTGCAAAATTAAGGGTCTGCGACGCGAATTTTATATGTTGTTGATATGAATAAGCTAACCCTGTAGGGTCGGGTCTCCGTGCCCGACCGCTTATACACTTGAAAATTATATACAGTTAATTGTTATGGATATATATGCCCGGAATAGTCCAATCTTCCCAAGTACCCGTCAACTCATTTTCATCTTCTGCTTCAATTATCATCAATGAATATAAACCTTCATTTTCAACATTCATTGTATCAATTGGATAGTCAACAAGGAAAATCAAGTAAGTTTGTTCAGTTGTTTCTAACCCATACCAACCACTGAGTTGTTTTGTCTTTTTTCCATATTCAACACTGTCATACACTTCTAACGAATTCTTGCTCCAAGAAACTGGTTCTCCTTGAATAAAGGAAAATAAGTTATTAATTTCTGTATTAATATTTTCTGTTTCGGCAAGAGCTTTTTGTGAAAAAACTTCTTTTAATGCAGTTCCATCATATTCTTTAATTGCATTAAATAACTGTTCCATACGAGTATTCACTAAACGAGTGTCTTTGTCTTCAAAGAAATGCACTGAAGTTCCGCCTTTCGTACACGAACTTAATGCAAGCATTAAAATAAATACTATAATTAAACATATTGATTTTTTCATGTCATTACCTCCCCCTACAAAGTGGGTGTGTCATTCTGAACGCAGTGAAGAATCTTGTGGTTTTACCGCACACTAAAATTGAGATTCTTCGCTTCGCTCAGAATGACACGCATATTCTTTGTAGGGTCGCTTCACGAAGCGACCGAAAAAGCGATACCGCAAACTACTGATTTGTACCGATTTTAAGTGATTTTATTATACATATTATACATTATAAGTGCAAAATGCGAAACGCAAAATGCAAAATTATTTATTCTTTTTTGAGATTTTATCTAAAATACCCCAAACAGTTTTACCTATAAAATCTGTTGGTTCCTTAACAACCGGATTTCCTCCGTTTTGTCTTTGTATCATATCCTGCATACTTAAAAGCGTGTGTGCATTATCATCATTATAAAATCTTTTAAGTCTTGATGCTTTTATCCAGCTTGGAATTGAAAAAACCACCAAATTCAAAATTGCAACAACTCCCGCCCATATATCGCCTCGGGTTAAAAACCAACCCAACAGAAACAGTAATACCGGCAATGCAGAGGTAACGACAATATGATAAAACATTGCTTTTCTTTTCTGCTTTTTCCACTCCTTAATATAATCTCCACATCGATTTACCGTCATACTGTTGTTATTAAGATATACCGAATTATATATGCATTGTTCGGTATCTCTCACCTCAAGATTTTCAATGCTGATTGTTTCGCATACACAACTGTCAGGGAACACCAAATCAAACTCCGCATTACATTGCAATGCATTTATTACACTTTCATCATCAACAAATCCATCAATAAGAATAAATAACCAATTAAGCATTACACGATTTTTATCAGAGACACAAACCGTCATATGAAAATTGTTTGAATTAGTGTAAATCGGCAATGTAACTCCCTTGTTTAATATGTATTCCCTGCCGTCACAAACAAGCATTAATTGTTTATAATAAGTATTATTTTGAAAATTTATAGTCATAATAGTTTCAACATTTATAGATATTTTGAAATAACGAAGTAGTGATTACTTACCCCTGCATTTCTTCAATCTTATCTTGCAAAGCATCTATTTTGCTTTCAATCTCGTCAAGATGGTCTTCAAGGAATTCGTATTCCTCTTCCCAAAGAGAATGTTCTTTTTTATCATTCTCGTCAGGTTCAAAATCCTCAATGTCTAAAAGCTGGTCTTCAAGGTCGTCATATTCTTCCTCAAGTTTTTCTTTCAAATCAAAAAGTTGCTCAAGAGTCATACCCTCAAACTTGTTTGAATCCTCTTCCATAGAAATAGTAATTTTTATTTTTTCAACATTATCAAATAAATCTTTAATTTTTCCCATATCAATTCTCCTCGGCGGGAGCTGAGCCCCCGCCCTGCATCATTTACTGATTATTATCTGTCTTATTCTGCTCGAATTCGTTGTACTGATAATCGGGGAAGGGTCTGCGTGGCATAACGATTGCAAGAATAATATAAACTACAATTCCGCCGATGCCTGCGAAGAAGAGTGAAATCAACGCGTAAATAACGCGCACGATTGTGGGGTCAATTTCAAAATATTCAGCGATGCCTGCGCAAACACCGTCAAGTTTTCTGTCTGTGCTCTTATAAAGCTTCTTTTCTTTAAACATAATTAAATCCTCCAAAATTATTTATCAAAAGTTATCATTGCCATAACATTATTTTCAGTCTCTTTTTCGGCCTTGTATTCGCGGTACTGCTCAATGCCGTATTCAACGCCTGTTTTAATAAGCTCGCCACCGCACACCGCAAAGCTGACAACTGCCGTAAAGAGCGAAATAACAAAAAGTATTGCAAATGTGATTATAGCTTTTTTCATTATATATTTCCTCCTCTTACTTATTTATTAATTCTGTCAACACATTCTTTGATTTGTATTGCCGCCCACAAAAGTGTGAGTATAGCCAAACAAAGAATTGTCGCTGTTGATGAGATTGCGAATATAAGGAACGCTACCGAATTGATATATGGAACAATAAAGCAGAATGCAACAATCATAATTGCCGCTGCAAGAAAAAGCCCCAATGTAATCGGTACAGAGAAAAATGCCTGAACTACGTTCCAGAAGAAAGATATTGTCCAAAAAGCCTTGTTTTTCTTTTTATCTTTCTTGGGCTCAATTCGGTTATCCATTATCGCGTCGCCCACATACTGCTTTGCGCACTCAAAGGGAGTGCCAAGCTCTCGGCAAATTTGTTCCTCTGATTTGCCTGCCGCCTCTGCCTCGCGGAAATGTGCACGGAAATCATCAAGGATTTCGTTGCGTTCATTTTTAGGCAACGGTGAAAGATATGAATATAATTCATTTAAAAAGTCAATTTTTTTCATTGTTCTACCCCCTCAAAGAATGAGTTTACCTGATTTAAAAATTCTGCCCACTGACTGTGCAGGGCTTTTTGCCTTTGACGGCCTTTCAAAGTAATTCTGTAATATTTGCGTGCAGGGCCGTTTGGCGATTCCATTAAATATGACTCAAAATATCCGTCATTCTGAAGTCTTTTAAGCATTGGGTAAACCGAGCCTTCGCTGATTTCCATACTCTTGCCCAGCAGGTCCGCCAGCTCGTAGCCATAGCGGTCACCGCCGAGAAGAGCGGTCAAAGCGCAAAGCTCTAAAACACCTTTTTTGAATTGCGTATTCATTGCCTGCCTCCTTTTAGTATATGTAATTTAACTATTTTCGATTAGTCTTACACTATCGACAGTACCATAATATCACACACTACTAAATAATGCAAGATAGTTTTTAAAATTTAATAGTTTATTAACATATATTTAAGTGCAAAACGCAAAATGATAAATGTAAAGTTAAGGGTCTGCGACGCTACTTATAAATATTTGCTGTTAAAAGCAAGCAAAGCGGGTTATTCACCCGCTCTGTTTTTTATATTCATTTTGCACTTTCCACTTTGCATTTTGCATTTAATCTATTATTCCAAAGGTTCTCAACTTATCAAGAAATTCTTTTACGTCATTTTCTGCGGTTTCGCGGTCAACTTCATATTCTTCGAGAATTTTTTCAACAATATCATTCTCGTTTTCTGCATCGGGAAGAAGCTTCCAAATCAACGCACCCGTTTCTGTGACAACAAAAAGTCCGTTCAAATCAAGAACTGCATTTGCCCCGGGCACAAGAATATTCTCCCCTGCAATCTGACGAAGTGTCATATCCTTATTTATTTTCATTCAAAGCACCTCTGATTTCTTCTGCTTTTTCACTTGTAATACGATAAACATTTTTTGCCAACTCGCATACATATTGGGGTTTTTTATTGAAGCTGCCGGTTTCTGCAAAGCACATCGCCGCACAGGAATGGCATATATCAGCATATTTACAGCTCATACATTCTTTTGGCATACGGATTTCTTTGGTCTGTGCAAGAACACTTTTCCACGCACCGTCAAAGCCCAAATCAAGCACATTCGCCTTGACTTCGGGCAACATTCCGCAAGCCTGCATAACACCCTCACTTGTCAGCCAAAAAGCCGCTCTGCCCGCACGGCACTCAACGGTATCACATTTTTTGCCGTTGCATAAAGCAAGAATTTTTTCGGCTCTTTTCAGAAAACCCTCACCTTGATAGCGATATTCCTCACACGCTACGGTGCACTGTGCCGCCTCAAGCGGTGTCATTCTGCCCTTGTTCTCACCGTATTCCTCATTAAGACGCACCTGAGGATAAGCGTAAGCCGTTGTGCTGACAGGTACACCCAATCCCCTTGCGGTATCAAGCACCTCTTTTACCTGATGCTTGTTTTCGTTGGTGAAAACTGTGTTCAGCTTTACTGATACACCTATTTTCACAAGTTCTTTGATATTTTCAACCACCTGTGAATATAATCTGACTCCGCAAAGTCCCTCATAAGCCTCATCATCGGCACCGTAAAGTGAAATATTCACCCTTGAGGGCGGATTATCTGCAAATAAATCAAGATAATTTTGCACAAGACTTCCGTTAGTGTTGAGTGACACCATAAAGCCCATTTTTTTAAGCTCTGTATAAATTTGTGTGAAATCCTTACGCAAAAGCGGCTCGCCACCTGTAAGCAAAAGAAAAAGCGTGCCTGCTTTTTTTGCGTCCTCACCCAATTTAAGCCATTGTTCCGCTGAAAGCGTGTCAGCTTTATTGCACTCTTCGTGAACATAACACATTTTGCATCTGAAATTACAACGAGAGGTCATTTCAAAGGTGCCCGAAATCGGTATTCCGTTTTCAATTGCTTTCGCGTGAAGATAGCTTGATAATTTCGGCTCTGTACTCATAGCCCTAATTCCTTTTCAAGACATTCGACTGCAGATTCATCGGGCAGGCAATCAAGCTTATACACCTCAACGCTTCTGCAAAGATTTTCTATAACATTTATTGCTTTTTGTGAAGCCTTTTCGCGCATTGCCGAACGATAATGCCCCTGCATAAGAGAAACAAAAGCCTCACTTTTACTCATTTTTCTGATTGTATTTTCTTTAGCCTGACCAAGACACACCACGGCGGCTAAAGGAGCTGAAATATTTTTGCAGATATCCGACGAGCCCGAAAAAGGCAATCCCCCTGCAATAATATTTCCATTTTCGTTTTTTACAAGCGCCTTGTCACCGTTCACGATAACCGCACCCGCGTATTTTTCCCAAAGGCTTGCCTGTGTGGATTTTCCCGTTCCGCTAGGAGCAGTAAAAAGTATCATTTTACCGTTCTTTTCAATCATTGACGCGTGAAGCACCGCACAATTATATTCTGCGACAATTTCTTCAAAACCCATAAGATTAAAAATTATACCGTTCCAGAGCTTGCCCTCATATTCGCGAAGCACCTGAACCTTGCAAGCATTACCCTCACAAATTCTGAAAGCGAAATATCCCTCTTTGCCGTGATTTCTGTACCAACAAAAGCTCTTGTCACCCTCGGCAAAAAAGGTTACCTCACTGTCGGTCACCGCATTTTCAGGTATGGGCGGGAGTGCGTCTGCATATTCAAATTTTACAGTACAATCGGGTTCACCATCACACAAAAAGTCCGTAAACGGTGTATCGTCACGGATTTCTTCGGGAGTGAGCACCTCAATTGCCGTGTCAAAAAACTTATATTTTTTACTGAACATAGGTTACAAACATCACCTTACTGGTGTCTTTCTCAAAATGCTCTGCCATAACCAGTATTTTTTCGCCCTTTTCAAGACCCTCAATACAAATCCGATAGGTTGTACCCTCTGCAAAAATACCGTCGGTTACGGTTTTGAAATAAACATAAATATTACCTTCGATATCCTTACCCGAAATATTTTTCACCGCAATGACACCGTCTTCGCCCTGAATTTCAAATATTTCGGGATAAAGTGATAATTCATTTTGAAAAACTATCTTGTCGCTGATTTCCCAACTATAATATTGAGCATTTTCGTTAAATTTTACATTTGTGTCGCAAGCAAGCACCGCATTTGAGCCCGCAGTGATTGTACTCATCGGGAAAGTGAGAGTTTCATCATCACAAACAACGCTTAAAACCGCGTACTGCACATCAAAATCTGCAGTATTTCTTACAAGAACGCTGATTCTGCCATCTCGTTCGCCAATACTCACAACCTTGAGCCAACTATCAACAACAAGCCCTACCTGTGAGTTTTCGGCGTTCTTTGCCTCATACTCTGCAATTTCACTAACCTGAACCTCTTCGGTGCTGACAAAAATTTCTGTCGTACTCGCATCGGGGGTTGGATTATAAACGGGCTCTTCTTCTTTGCACGATGTCAACATAAAAAGACATGCAAGACACAAAAGCAATGAAATTGTTTTTGTTATTTTCATAGTATCACCTAAAAACAGCGGAGTTCACCTTTATGACGAACTCCGCAAAGCTTTATTTATGATGAGAATACATTCCAGTTCGCCACAGGAATATCATAGCAAACGCTATCGTTACCGCCAATAGGTACAGTGTCACAAAGTGACGTGCTTTCGGCAAAAAGCGTAAAGCCTGAATCGGGGTCTGTTACGGGGCATACATACTGTGCCGCGTTGCTTCCCAAAAGGGCGCAGCTTGCGGCTATGCTTGTTGAAAGCTGGAATGATTCAAATGCAATTTGTGGTTTTATATATGGTTTTTTCATTGTCATTTCCTCCTCAATCCCAGATTTTTTAAGCAATATCTATTTTTGCAATAAGATTTTTAAAGAATTCAACAATATCTTCAAAAAATCCTGCAAGTTTTGCGAAGAAGCCCTCGTCCTCTTCAGGAGCGGTAACGGTAACAGTTATTTCTTCCTGTTCTTCCACTGTACCATCCGCAAATTCACCGATTACCGAATAAGTGTAAGTACCGCTTTCAGATTCGGTAAGAGTTATTGTCCAAACCTTAACCTCTTTGTTGTCGATGGTCTTGATTGTACATTCAAGCTCTTCGGGAGTAATTACATTACCGTTTTCGTCACGGATAATAAGCTCTGTAACACCCGTTGAGGTTGTAACTGTTACTGTGATAGGCTCATTTACAACCGCCTTGTTAGCTTCAGAAGCTGAATTTGACTCGGTATTTACATTTGCATTTGTACTATTTGTATTGTTGCTTGTATTTCCGTTCGCAACATTATTCTCATTTGCACCGTTGTTTTCTTCGGTGTTGTTGTCAGTTACAGTATTATCTGTATCATCGGAAACAACCGGAGTTTCGGGTGTAACCGGTGT
>CAZTLU010000008.1:0-26703 GCA_964614605.1 uncultured Eubacteriales bacterium | reverse complement strand
TTACAGTATTATCTGTATCATCGGAAACAACCGGAGTTTCGGGTGTAACCGGTGTCTCGGGAGTTTCGGGTGTAACCGGTGTTTCAGGCTCAACGGGAGTTTCGGGAACTACATCTTCATCCTCGTCAGTTTCCTGATTCTGAGCCCTCATCATTGAGTATGCATTTAAAACGGTTTCGTCGGTTGATATAAGTGCAACATCCTGAAGCTCATAATGACCGTATTGACCTTCATTTGTAAATGTCCACTTCATACTTGTGAGAGAAAGAATACTGCCGTTTTCTTCTGCATTCTGAAGCACTATTGTATCGGTCTTGTAATAAGTTACGCCATTAACCACAACTCTTGTCCATGTGAGAAGTCCGTCTGACGGAAGTATAGAGTTGAGAGTATAATTCATTTCGGTGGCAGTGCTTATTGCTTTTTCACCATACTTATCGCCGAATGTAATTTTAAGCTTTGGTTCACCTTGAACACTCTTGACACCGAGCTGAACTTCGCTGGGAACTGCACTTGCCCAAATTTCAAAGGCAACAGCCTGACCTGATGCAAGATAAAGCTCATTGTTAGGACCTGCAACCTTGTATTTTTCAAGGTCATTATCGAGAGCCGCAATACCATCAATGAAAATTACGCCCTGTTGTTCAGCCTTTGAAAGAGAATCCGCACCGATAAGCACATCTTTAATTTCAAGATAATGCGGATGCAATTCATCGTCATCTCTGTATGCCTGATGAATAAAGTTATCGGCATCTGTTTCTGCAGGGTGATAAATACGGATAGCGTCAACATAAAGGTTGAATTCACCCGTGCCATCTTTGGCTGTTTCACTGTTGTGGTCGAACATTGCCGTGTACATAGGAGTGATAACTACTGTATATGTACCGTAATCAAGGCCGTTAATCTTGATAACAGGAATCTGATAAATACCCTCTGAATCAGCGTTTTCAACCCAACCGAATGCATAAGCATAGGCATATGCAGGATTTTCAGTTTCGTCTGTTGTAAGATTTCCGTCTGCATCATAATATGTGGGCGTTTCGGTGTAGCCTGTGCCCGAAACATCATAATATGTAACTGCGTTTGAAACTGTAGTACCGTCAACGGTGTAATACTTCACATTGCTTGTAACAGCATCTTTCTCACTCTTATAAAGAGGAGCGTCTGTTACTGTAAGAGTAGCTTCGCCGTTCTCATCAGCATAAAGCTGACCATAGGCATAGCCGTAGTATGTGTCAACAACTTTTCTCTTACCAACCTGGTCGCCGTTTTCATCAAAAATTTCCACATAGAACACACCGGTTGTGTTATCTGTAACACTGATTACATCAAAACCGATGCCAGTAAACTCAAACTCAAATGTGGGGTTGGTTCCACCATTCTTTGTGTTATTGTTTGCATTTACAGTTACCTTGTGTGCAGAGAAACCGCTGAACTGTGTATAATCTTTCGTGTCGTTCTCATTGGCCGGAGCGTAAACATCATCAAATCCGTATGGATTTGAATTGCTGCCACCTGAAAGGTCAGCAGACTGCAAAGTACCTTCAAACAAGCTTTCGTCACCAACAGTTGTCCATTTACCGTAAACATCGTTGTTGGTATCATCCTTAACTGAACCATCTTTAAATGTCAAGCCGTATGCATAATTATCTTCGTAGTAAATGGTTGTTGCCGGAACGAAATTGACACGCTCGTACTGATAATATGTTGTACCCTCTGCATAAGTGGGGTCGTTATAAATAGACGCACAGAAATAGAAGAAATCACGACCTGTCATTTGCAAGGTTGTCGGTTTATAGGTTATGTAACCCTCCTCCGTCATATCTGCCTCACCATATTTGAGTCCGTCAATAACAAGAGTGTCACCGTTATCAGCAAATGTCTTGGAAAGATTTTCGGGGTCACTAAATGTAACGACTGAATTTATTTCTACATTAGCATCAAGAACGCCAAGATATGTAATTTCTGCCTGCTCACCTTCTTCTGTGATTGTATCATTACTCTGAACATAGTAGTATTCAACAGGAAGACCATAGTCAAGAACTAATGTCTGGTCGTTAAGAAGAACATGCTCTGATGCCTGCTGAAGATTGAACTTGATTTCGCAGTTTGAGTCTGTTGAACCGCGTTCAAGATAATAGAATGTGAATGTATGATACTCACCGTCTGTACGAACTTCGTTAAGTTTCCGAAGAGCTGCAAGCTCGTCACCGCTAAGGTCTGCATTTGACGCACCATAAGCATAGGTTATAGCATTTTCCGTTGTGCTTTCTACATAACTATCTTCGACATCCATCGCATACTGATAAGAAACCGATGCATCTGTAAAGTTAACGCTTGCAGCACGGGCGCCGTGAAGACCACCGTTATCAAGAACAAGAACGTCATCAATGTAAACAAGAACGTCGTCGTCACCGGAGAACTCGAATACAACATCTTCACCGTCAGCATAAGTGCCTGACACAGGAATATAGAAATCTGTTGTGAAAGTCATACCAAAGTGATAAATCGCATTTTCACCTGTAAAGTCAGACACACCAATCTTATAGTTAAATGGGAAGAAACCTGTTCCCGCGTCCTTACTGTCGCGATTAATTGACCAATCTTCAATAGTTGAAAGCTGTGCGGTTGCAGTATGCTCATCATCGTTATATTCTGCCTGGAACATATACTCACTACTGCTACTTGAATATTCAAATGTATTTATACCATATTCATTAGTTGTTGTAATGAACGGGAATTGAAGGTCCCAATAATATTTTGAATAACCCTGTGTTGTATCTGTACTATCAATAAGAATGTTTTCTTTATTGAAGAGTTCATTGATGTGAACGCTGACACCTTCAAGATTCGGAAGAGCAACAGTTTCTACTGTTCCTCCAACAGTTATTGTGATTGAAAAACCATCTTCAATAGTATTGAAATCTGCTCTGTTTTCGTTATCAATTGCGTTACCATAAGGAAGTTCATCATAAACTGCATGGTCAACCGGAGCACCGTTAACCAACAATGCACTGAACAAGCCTTGAACCGAAGCTCCTTCCTCACTTGTTTCATTTGCACCCTGAGTACCGGTCTTACACCATGCATTCCAAGCGGTTTTATAGAAATCACTTACCCGTGTTCCGTTTGCAACCACGCCACCTGTAAATGAAATGGAGTAAATTTTAGCATAAGCAGTAACTGCTGTGTCAAGTGCAGTGTCTGCCTCGCCGTCATTCCATGATTCTGTATCATAGCCGATTACTTCTTTAATTTGTGACATAAGATTATCATCAGCTCTGATTATTTCCTCCATTGACGCATAAGTCTGAGCGTTGAATGGAATACCACCCTGTGAATAAGGTGTACTTGAGTCGGGGTTGTAACCGTACTTATAAATAGTTGATGGGAAATATTTATAGTCCATTTCAAGACCTGCAATAGCCTCATTGATTGCAGCTGTTGCGTTTGTAATTTCTTCGTCTGTTGCTGCATCGTCCTCAAACACCTCATAGCCTGCCTCAAGTGCCTCAAAGAGTGCTGTATAGCTTGCAGTTGAGTATGTTCCGGGAGCGTACTCAATACCCTCCTGAAGAGAATTGTAAAGGTCTTCCTTGCCTGCAGGTACAGTAACTGTGCTTTCGTTTTTATAAAGAACGAATATACGGTTTACATCAGTTGCACTGATTGTTGAACTCCATGTACTATAGTGGTCCTGTGTAGAATTATACCAGTGGTCAAGGAACTGTGAACTGTCTGCATTGTAAATGAAGACTGAACCATCATCTCTTGCATAAACATTAACCGAAGTGGCTGTATCGGAGAATGATACTGAACCACCCGACGAGCCGATTGAAAGATACTTGCCCTCATAATTCTGAATATAATATTCGTCAGTTGTACCATCAACAAGAGTGAAGGTATATGCGTTTTCACTTTCCGTTGTAATAATATTGTTTGAAGGTGCGGTAATCACAATCGGAATACCATTTTGAGTCGTATTAAGAGCTTCTATTCTTCCTGAAAGAATACCGTCAGAATAATCATCACCAGTACGACTATCGTTATTGTAAATTACATAAATGCCGTTTTCAACCGGACAATTTACTGTTGAAACTTGACCTAATACTTTGTAAAGAGTAAGTGATGTAGCTGCTGTCCAAACACCGGCAACATCAGACTCACCACCTGAATAGTTAAGGTATGAGCCGCTACCGGTACCGATTGTTACACCTGATGATGAAACTACAACCTCAAGCGCCTGTGGTGTTGTTGAAGCAGTTGCATTTGAACTGCTGAGGTTAAGGTACCGTTTTGTACCCGTTGAATCTTCATAATAAATATAGAATGTGCCATCTGACTGGCGTTCAAAATACCATGAATCAGTTGTTGCTTCAGGAACTGTACCTATTGTTGTTCCATCCGTATGGAAACCTGAACCTGAAGTTGTGTGAGTCATAGCACCTTCAGAGAAGCTCGCATAGTCAGCCACACCTGTGATAATGTACCAACCGTTTGAGAAAGAATTGTTGTCAGTAGATGTCATTTCTTCTACAGTAACATTTGCGTTTACATTACCAGCTGTATATTCAACATATTCATTACTTGCAGCAGTTGTGGCACCTGCTGTAATCTTATCGTAAAGAGCGTCATATTTATCATAAATTGTTGGCTCATACACAACATTTGACTGGTCTGTTACTTCTTCAAATTCGTCTGTAAGGTCATCGCCTGTTTCAGCAACTGCAGAAACCGTTACACCATTTACAGTTATTCCGCTTGAATCAGTTGTTGTTACTTCAACATCACCAATTTCTTCATTTGTGCGAAGAACAACAAGAGCTTTACCGTTGAACATCTGAATTGTTGCAGTATTATCAGAAGTAACAACTGATGACTGCTGGAATTTTTCACTTGATGAGGGGTCGCCGTTGTCAACACCTACGATTTCAGCCTCATTACCATTTAAAGTGATAGTAAGAGTACCGTTATATGTGCTGTCAAAATTACCATCAGCATCCTGTGCTTCATATTCAATATAAATATAGCTGTCACCGTCTGCAGTATAGGCTGTTGAAGCGTCTGCCCAGGTTGAGGCAACAATATTTGTTGCAGTTGTGTTTGAAACTGACTTTGTACCTACTGCATCTGTGATTTCGTTACCACTTGCATCATAAGCCTTAACTGAAATTGTGCTGTATGCTGAATAATTAACCTGAAACTGTGAATATAAATCGTTACCGTCGCCTGTATAGAATTCGGTTGTATTAACATTTGAAGAATCTACAACGGTTTCTGTCCATGTCTGATATGTATAATTTCCGCTGTCTGAGCTTGTCGCAGTTGACTGAGCTTTTGCTATAACATTTCCGTCACCAAGAAGTTCAATGTGGTCAGCATTACTGTAAACTGCTACATAAGTATAATTTCCATTTTTTGCAAGCTCGCTTGAATCCCATGTGCCCGGAACAAGATGAAGTGTAGTTGAATGCTCATTCCACAAGCTTCTGTAAAGATAATATGTATCCTTTGCAAAGCCTGCAGTATCAATAATACCGAAGTATGAAGATGAAGGGGAACCTTCGCCGTAAGTACCTGTTGCGTGGTTCCAGTGAGTAGGCTCACCGATATAGTCGAAGCCTGTCCATACAAACTCGCCTGAGTTCCAATCATAAGCAATTGTATTGTACCAAGCTGCAGCAGCCTGTGCACCCCAGCTTACGCTATCTGTATCGTATGCACTGCATACATAACTATAATGTGAAAGAGTATCATAAACACCACGGGTTGATGTTGCAGAAGCAGTTTCTGTTCCAACATATGGCTTTGTTGAACGGTCATCGCTGTTGCTCGTCATAACGCTTATCCATGATGAAGTGTTGTAGTTACCGCCGATAACATCCATAAATTCGTCAACTGCTGCCAACACACTGTTAGAGGGGCCATTGCTACCCTGACAAATCGGTCTTGTGGGGTCAAGCTCATCAATCAGTTCCTGTATAGCCTGTCCGATTGTGCCGTAGTCACTTGTATCGCCTGAAGCACTTTCTGTAAGCTCATTACCAACGTCCCAGATTACAACTGCAGGGTCGTTGCGGTCACGCTTAACTGACTGTGTAATAACAAATTCATACCACATCTGACCGTCCTCAGCATTGAGGATTTCATTTGCTGATGTATCAATTGTTTCTTCGAAATATGCACCGAAGTCATTTGTGTTACTGTTTTTATAAGCACTCCAACCGTCAAAGAATTCGTTCATTACGAGCATACCAAGCTCATTACAAACATCCATAAATACATCGGAGGGTGTTCCGTGTGATGTACGGATTGCGTTACAACCCATATCCTTAAGAATTGATACCTGACGGTAAATTGCGTCATAAACCTGAACAGAGCCGAGAGAACCCTGGTCATGGTGCATACAAACACCTTCAAGTTTTACATTTGTGCCATTAAGAGAGAAGCCTGTGTCGGCATCCCAATTAAACCAACGATAGCCTAAATCCGTATCATAAACATCAATGGCTGTTCCGTCAGCATAAACCGTTGTGCGAAGTGTATAAAGGTAAGGTGTGCCCAAATCCCATGAATTCCAGAGCTCCGGATTTTCAAGTGCGGGAGTAAGTGTTACCTCTATCTGTTCACCTGCAGTTGTAGTAACCTCTGCAGACGCAGAAGTACCCACCTCGGCACCTGTGGCATCAAGGATTTTTGTTTCAACTGTAACTGTTTTGTTGTAGCTTGCATCGTTATCAAGTGTTACAACCGCATTAACCGTACCGTCTGTACCGTTTGAATCTGCAAGGTTTGGTGTTGTAACATAAGTACCGTAAAGGTCAACGTGAACAAGGTCAACAACTGTCAATGTAACATCACGGTAAATACCTGAACCGGAATACCAACGGCTTGAAGGAAGCTGGTTCTCAACCTTAACTGCAATGAAGTTTGCAATTTCACCGTTGCAAACCAGATATTCCGAAATGTCAAATGAAAAGCTATTGTAACCATAATGGTTTTCACCCACAAGCTTGCCGTTGACATATACATAAGTATCTTTATATGCACCGTCAAAGTTGAGAATTATTGTCTTATCTCTATACTCTGCAGGCATTACAAACATTTTTCTGTACCAGCCTGTACCGCCGGGCAAGTTACCACTTTCAGCCTCTACTCCGCTTGAGAAAAACTCTTGCGTAATACTGAAATCGTGAGGCAATTCAACGGTTTCCCATGCTGAATCATCATAAACCTTGGCGTAAGCCCCTGATGCGTCACCCAAATTGAATTTCCAATTATTATTGAAATCTAACTCAAGACGCTCGCTTGTTGTTGTTTCGGCTGCACTTACCTTGAATAAATCTGCAGGTAAAACAGCAAAGGTCGACAGCACCATTATTGCCGTCAACAAAATTGCCGTTGCCTTATGCAAGCCTTTTCCTTTTTTTATCCTTTTCATAAACAGACTCCTCTCTTCGCCATAGTCAAAAATTAACATTCGGCAGGAAATATGTTCATTTTTTAAAAATATTTATAATCAATTTATTTTACAACTAATATTTTTAAGTGTCAAGGTATTCCCCTTGTCGCTTTGCACAAAAAAACTGTTTGGTTTTTTATATGTCGTTTTAATTTGCAACCAAATTCTCCGTAATTCCGCCGTCACTATCAACCTTGAAAATTCTGTCACAGTATTTCAGCATACTCTCTCGGTGAGTAGTGATTATACAGATTTTTGACGGATTTGCAGTCATAATATTTTCAAGAACTCTTTTTTCGGTTTCTGCATCAAGAGCAGAAGTGGCTTCATCCATCAAAAGTATCATTGAATCCTTTAAAAGCGCCCTTGCAATTGCAATTCTCTGCAACTGACCCTGTGAGAAGTTATTGCCCTGCTCGTTAATCGGAGTATCAATTTTTTGAGGCAATGAATTCACAAGCTCCGTCAAAGCCGCAGCATCTATTACATTATATAGCTCTTCATCGGTAGCGTCGGGCTTAACTGCCTTGAGATTTTCTCTGATTGTACCCGAAAAGATGTTAATTCCCTGCGGAACATAGGAGCAGAAACGGCGTGTACTGTCAGAAGCCGCGATTTTTTCTCCATCAGGTGATTCAAATCGGATTTCACCCTCTGATACAGACATAATTCCGAGCAAAAGCTTTAAAAGAGTGGTTTTACCCTCGCCGCTGGGTCCTACAAAAGCAACTGTTTCACCGGGATTGACCTTAAGCGAAACTTTTTTAAGGGTTTCTGTTTCTGCACCCCTATATTTAAATGACATATTCTCAATTTCAACAGAAACACCTTTTTCTTTCGATTTTTCAAGTATTCTGTTTGCTTTTTCTCTTTCTTCATCCATTTCTGCATTAAAGGAAGTTATTTCCATAATTCTTCCCGCCGAGGTGGCAATTGAAACCGCACTTGGTGCCAATGACGCCAACGCGCTGAACGAGGAAGTGAGCATTCCGGAAATCTGAATGAACAACGTCATTGTGCCGAAAGTTATTACGCCCTGCCAAAGTCTGTAAGCACCCCAACCATAGCACGCATAGGACACCAAAAGGCCAATCAATGACAAGCAAAGCGTCATCAAAATACTGAATTTGTCATATTTAAGCTTTACGCTTTTATATTGTTCAAGCAATTTGCCGAAATCCGATATGTATGTTTTTGTTAAACCAAATGCCTTGATTGTAAGAATATTCTGTACGGATTCTTCTGAATATGACAGAATTTCGCCGTTCAGTTCACGGCTTTGCTGACTGTATTTTCTGATTGTTTTTATAAGAAACCTTGATGAAAAGAACAAAAACGGAGCACTCATAAGCGACAAAATCGCCATAGTCTTATCATAATAAAGCACAATTGCAAGCGAACCGAAAAATTGCACCACGCGGGTTATCACACTTGGAATAAAGCTGATAATTCCGTTTGAAACCGCACTCACATCGCTTTCAAGTCGATTTAGCAAATCTCCCGAATGGAAATGCGATATTTCTTCCCATCTTGCACTCACAACATCGGAATAAATCTCTTTTCTTATCTGAGTAATTGTGCGAGCACTGAGGTTTGCGGTAATATAAGAAGCCATTGCCTGAAAAACATGCTGACCGATACCAAGTAAAACAACAAGAGCACCGAAGCCAAGTGCACTGTCGTCTTTGCCCACGACCGAATCAATAAGGTGCTTTGCCGCAACAGAAACACTCAAGGACATTCCCGTTGCCACCAGTCCAAAAAGCACATAGAGCACCAGCGAAAGTTTATATCTTCTCACATAGGAAAATATAAAATTCCACTCTTTAACCATGTTTCGCAGCATACCGCGATAACCGTCGCTCTTTTTCAAACTAAAACCACCTTGTGATATTATCTTGAGTTCTTTTTCTTCTTTTTACCATAACCATAGCCATATCCGTAACCGTAACCATAGCCATAGCCGTGAACGGAGCGCTCGTTTTCAACCCCGTTAAGTACGCAACCGAGAATTTTAATATCGGTTGACATAAGATTATTAAGTCCGCTTTTGATTTTTGAAATTCTTACTGTATCCTGAAGCACCACATAGAAAGCCGCATCTGCCGCCTGTGCAAAGAAAAGTGCATCAGAAACAAGCCCGCACGGTGGTGTATCTACAAGAATATAGTCAAAAGAATCGCGTACCGAATCAAAAATCTCTTTTACATATTCCGAATTCATATATTTAAAGTGATTTCCTTTTTCGGTATTAAACAACATAAAGTAAATACCGTATTCCTTGATGTATGCTATCTTATATTGCTTTGTTGCAACCTCGTATTCCAGACAATCGAGATTTATGCCAAGAAGTGCCGCAACACTTGGATTACGAAGGTCGCCGTCAATCAAAAGCACCTTTTTGCCGTAATCTGATAAAGTAAGTGCCAGATTGGTAACTACCGTGGTTTTACCTTCACCGGGGGCGGTACTTGTACCGATAATCACCTTGTCGTCTTTGCCGAGAGTATTCTTGAAAACATTTCTGAAAATTCTGAAAGACTCATGAAATGCAGTGTGGATTTTTTCATTGGTATAAAGCATAGAGCGGTCAACGGCTCTTGTATGCTTTTTAAAGTTAATCTGTGGCACTGTGCTGAGAGCCTCATAGCCCAGCTTTTCTTTGATATCAGATTTACGCTTGACCGTTTTTCGTTGATAAGCGTATAAAACTATAATTCCACAGCCCAATGCAAAGCCTATCAAAGCAGCCGTGGCCACATTCTTCATATAATCCATAGTATTTGAAGGTTCTGTTGGCACAACAGGACTTGTGATAATATCAAATTTTATGTTACCAACCGCATATTTTGCAACAGACGGATAATTTTCGATTACCGAAACAAGTACATTATAAGTCATCTGCGGGTCGGTTCCCGTAGCAGAGATTGTGAACATACTGGACCCCTCAACCGTGGTTGCACTTAAAGTTGCGGGGAGTCTTGTGAGTTCTAAATCTTCGCATACCACATCCTGAAGCAAATTGCTTGACAGAATAAGCGGAAAAGTCTCGGCAAGCTGATTTGCGGTCGCAGAATCATAATAGAAAGAGTAAACCGAAACGCCGCTCATTGAAGATGATGTATTCTGAGTGTTGACGGTAAAGGTTGCCTGCGCGGTGTATCTGGGCACATAGCCGGTATATTCCTTTACGAAAACAACTCCTCCAAAAAGAAGAGCAAGCACAATGCAAACTACACCGAATTTCTTTATGCCTTTGAAAATTTCGCCAAGGTCAATCTCTATGCCTTCATTTTCAACCGAATATATTTTGTTTTTATTTCCTGTCTGTTCCATAGATAAATCCCTTTATTACTAATCAGAATAATCCTCGTCGTCTGAATATTCGCTCATATAAGGACTTGCGTATTTACTGTATCTCTCGTACTTACCATATTTACCGTACTTGCCATATTTACCGTAACGCTTACCATAATAATATCCGCCCTCGTCGGTTCCCGCCATTCTGAAGAAAGAGAATTCGGGATAAACATCATTTAACACGCAGCCTGCCACTTTACCGCCTACATCTTCAATGGTAGCAACCGCATCATTGACCGCCGCAGTGTATGCGGTGTCAGTTCTTACAACCACAACGGTTGCATCTGCAAGCTTTGCCATATCAGTAACATAAGCATCAATGTATAATGGCGCCGTGTCAATAATCACATAATCCACCTGGTCACGAAATGCCTCAATAACGCGGACAAGCTTGCCGCCTTCTATCCATTCCTTATAATCCTTACAAGGTGAAGTGTTGAGAGCAAGATAAAGTGATGTTTGCTTGTATCTTCTCAATTGAAATTCGTTACTCTTGAGCTTGCCGTTCATAAGTAGGCTGAACTCTGATTTTTCACTGTATTTTTCATTGAAAATCTTATAAAGTGCCGGCTTTTTGCAGTCTATATCCAGAAGAATTACCCTATGGCCACGGTCAGCCAACGAAATTGCAATATTTGAAGCCGTTGTTGATTTGCCCTCGTTTTCGGCAACACTTGTAACCGCAAAAACCTTTGAACCATTACGGCGGTTGATATGTTCAAGCTTTGCCGCGATTTTATGATAATTCTCAACAAACTTAAGACTTATAAAAGCATTGTTATGAATCAGCAAGGCTTTATTTTTCCTCTGCAAGCGTTCCTTAAAGCTGATATTCTTTTTTTCGTGAGGAACTACACCCAGCAGTTTTGCGTCGACCTTGTTTTTGAAGTCGTCTTCGTCCTTTACCGTGTCGCGAATAACGGATAAAATCACCACAATACCAGCAACCAATGCCGCGCACGCCGCCGCTACTGTAAGGCGGTTTGTTGTTGAAACATTGTTAGAGGGTGCGTGCGGAACCTTAGGCATACTCAAAACACTGATAACCACATTATCAAAAACGCTGTCAGAAATCTCGGGATATGCCTCCAACACTGCACAAAGAAGCTCATACGACTTCTGCGGACTGTCACTTGTCACATTAAGATTTATAAAGTTTGTACCATCATAAACCGACGCTGCCAATTCACCGTCGAAGCTTTCGGTACCCATAATTTCGTTTGCTTTTTCCTTAACCGACGGTTCAACAATAACCCTTGAAATAACCTCTGTCATTTCAACTGAAACAGAAAACAGAGAATAAGAACCTGCTGATGAACTTTTTGCGTTTACCGCAACGGTTGCAGTAGCTGTATATTCCGGCGAATAAACACTTTTTGTTGCTATATAAACGCCCATAAGACCTATAAGCGCCGCCATAAAAATTACCCAGATGTTTTTTATAAGGTCTCTGATTATACTGTGTAATTCAATTTTAAATTTAAAAATATCCATAACTTCAACCTACAATAACATTAAGTACGGTGTGACCCTGAACGCCCTTTGAATCGTTCACATAATAATGAACACTGTATGTACCCTTTTGAGAATAATCTATGTTTGTTTCAATTCTTACCGAAGAAGTGATGTCATTTCCCAGACTGTCTACTGCTTCTGCAAGATATTCTGTAAAATCAACCTTTTCGCCCAAATCAGTATAAATAAGATATTCTGTTAACTGAATTTCGGGAGCAGACAGACTTTTGTCTTCCACAATCAGAGGAATATTTATTATTGATGTGTCTCCCTTACTGTTGGTAACTGAAACTTCTATTTCAAAAACGCCTGTAACGGAGCCGGTAAAATCTTCTGAAGTAACAATTATGCTTCGTGAAATATCGCCGTCAATGCAATCGTAAGCCTGAATGGCATCTGTCAGATTCACGCTCTCATAAATTGAATAGCAGGTTGACTTGGACATTGAAAAACGCGGTGAAACATAATTCTTATACTGTATTTTTCTTGTGGCGGTGGATACATTATTGTTACTGTCACAAACAGCATAAGTAACCTTACAGATTCCGTCGCTTATAAATTTAGAAACAGATTCCACAATAATACTGTCAGTCAAATCACCGTCTTTACCGTCATATGCGGAAACGCCCTTTAAAAGCTCGGCATTATCTGCATCAAAGCCCACTTCAAGCAATTGTTCATCAATCTGAATAACGGGCACTGTATTATCCATATTTATTTTTTCGCCCACATAAAAGATGGCGAAGACTAACGCAACAACAATAAAAATTGCTGTAACCGTAATTCTCAATGCTCTCATAAAAAGCCTCCTGAAAAAAGGACATAATTCTACATATAACTATACTTATTTTAATAATACCACCAAAAAACATAAAAGTCCACAATTTATAAGCAGATTTAAATAAAATTGTCGATTAAAAATAAAAACCTTTCCTTACGGAAAGGCTAACACATATGTGAGACGCGTAGGGACAGACATCCTTGTCTGTCCGAGAATTTTCTCACAACGCCGAATATTTATTTTTTGGGCAATTCATTATAAGTGTTTGTAAAACCTAATAAATAATCTGCAGATACATTGTAATACTTGCAGATTTTTATTAAAAAGGAAGCTTTAACCTCGTTAATTCCAACTTCATATCTTCTATATTGTTCGCGAGGCATACCTAAATCCTTTGACAATTCTTCAAGTGTTAAATCGTGGTCTTCTCTTAAATCTTTGAGTCTTTGCGTATATTGCATATTATTCACCTCAAGATTATTTTAAACAATTTGCTACTTTTTTGTTGCATTTGCTACACTTCTGTAGTAATATAGTGTTGCTACTAAATTGTAGCAATATTTTTTGAGGTGATAAATATGATAAAAGAATTAGAAAATTTGTGGTACAACCATATGATTGAAGAAATTGCAGAAAGAACGGACAAAGAGAAAGAAATTATTAAAAATCTGACAGAAAGTGATAATCAGCTTCGTGACAAGCTTAACGAAGAACAAAAAGCCTTACTCCAAGACTATGACGATGCATTTCTGCAGGTCAGCAGAATATCGGAAAAGAATGCATTTGTTAAAGGTGTTCAATTCACCACCCGATTTTTAATTGAGGCATTGTGCGACAAATAAAATGGCGGGAGCAAGCAAGCCCCCGCCTACTATTATATTGTATTTTTATTCGCCAATCATCGTTTCAATATTCTTTTCCATAAGGTCGAAGAATTTTTCTACGATTTTCTTATCCTCTTCGTTGCCGCGTACACACATTGAAAGTGTGATAATTCCTTTATAGGTTGTTGCGGTGAGAAGAACATATGGCTTATATTTAACCGCACCCGACATAAAAGCATCTGCGGGCTCGTTGCCTGCCAGAGCAAAATCCTCACCTTTAAGAATACCGATATTACTCATTGCCATATAGGGATTTGAATAACCGATTTTGATAATCTCTTCACTTGCCGCGTGAGGCATAATGTTGTAACCCAAATTCAAAAGAGGAAGTCCGTAAAGACCCATAAACTTATCTTTTTTAAATCTGTTTGAGCTACGCACAACATATTTTACTGTTTCAAAAATATCTCTGCCACGCTCGGGGATTGCGCATTGCATCCAAGCCGTGTGATTTGTAAAGCCCTTGTCCTCAACACTGTCCATATGACGACGAAGGTCAATGGCACTTGAAATCATAACCTTATCGGTTGCGGGGAAGCCCGCCAATTCATAAACGCTGTAGAAATCTGCCGCAAGGAGCATCTCGTTAACTGTTGCACCGTATTCCTTGCCCCTTGCCTTTAAGCCGGCAAGCACATTTTCACCAAGTTTTCTTCTCGCGATAAAGGACTTGTCGCGGATATTATTGGGCGAAAGAGGGAACTTGTGCTTATCCCTTGCGTTGATATTCTTGAAAAGACGCTTTGCAACGCCCGATTCGGTTTTTGAATATCCCGAATAAACCTCGTCATAAGAGCGTGAACCTGTTCTGAACTCAATGGGGCTTATTCCCTTTTCAACATAGTTGCTGTAATTCTCACAAAAAGCCTTAAGGAAATATTTAAGGTCGCCGCCGTCCATGCACATATGATTTTCAACCATACAAAGCGTGCTCTTGCCGTCTTTTATGAAAAGTGCAATTTTCATCTGAATATGAGCATCGGGGGCGATATACTGTGTGAGAAATTCCTCAACTGCCTCCTCAACATTTTCGGGGTATGCAACTGTCAGCACATCGTCAACATCATAGGGCATAACCTCCCAATGAGTTGAGAGCTTTGTGTCAACAAATTTTGAATGGAGAACGGGCACCTTTTCAAAGGCACAGATAATAACGGTTTTTAAGGCTTCAATGTCAATTTCAAAATCGTAGTTCATTTCAACGTGAACCATACGGTCATTGAAATCGCGGAAAAGATAATGCATCTTATCCCAGAGCTCTGCATTAAGTCTGCGTTTCATTATTCATCGTCCTCCTTCTTGTACATAAAATATTTTGCGTTGCCAACTGCAATACATATAATACCAATCAGGTCAGCAAGAAGACCGAGCAGAATTACGGGCCAGCCGGTAGTCCAACCGATTATGCCGTAAGCCGCAAGAATAATATAAAGCATTGTTGAAATTGCAGGCATATAAACAAAAGTAGAAACTGTGCGGAATTTCTGCTTTGTTGCAAAGGCGAAAACGATATCCGCAAGGAACATCAATATTATACCCGCCATAAGAATTGGCCACACGGTCAGTTCGGGAACCATCATAAGCCAGAAAAGGAACATAAATACTGTAAAGAGCATTACGCACACTGCAATTAAAAATCTTGCAATCGGGTGGAAAAGTCGGCGCATATGGCAAATTCTTTTAATACCAAAGCTTGTATAGAAAATAATCATTGCGAAAATTCCGCCAACGATAATAAGCCAGGTTTTGTCCCAAGCGCCTGTTGCCTTGCTCACCTCAAAGTAAGTGATGAACATTGCAATGAAGAAAATCACACCGCCAATGCCCATTACAAGACGAAGCGTCTTTGCAAGCTTTTTCTTTTTATATTCCTTTGACCACACCTTATACTGTGCGGGTAAATCGGGGTATTCGTCTGCCATAAGGTCAGCAAGCACCTTTTCGTCACGAAGACCCGCATGGGTCATTTCGTTAGCCCTGTCAGTCATCTCATCAAAGATTTTCTTTTTGAATAAATATGTTATGTGATTATCGGGAAGATTTGCACAAGAATCTTCTATATATTCAATAAAATCTTTCATATTTTGCCTCCTAATTATAATTTCATAATTACAACTATATAAATTGTAGCAGATTTTTTGAACATCTGCAATTGTAAATGTTAATTTATATGAAATTTTTTGAAATTTCTATACACTTTGGGTTACAACCGAGGAAAATATTGGTTGCGGAAAATAAAAAAAGGCTTCTCCGTGAGGAGAAGCTGGAGGTGTTGTAGAGGAAATTCACGAATTGCCCGAAAAATAAGGGTCGTCGAGGACGCCGACCCCTACGAAATTCACATCATCCACCGCAATTGGTCCCACCTTCATTACTCGCCTGCCGGCTCAGACAATGCTAATTCAGCCAGACAATCCTATTGTGTTCTGCTTCGCTATTGTTTATCAAAGAATATTAAATCTATTGACATTATAATCAAATTCAAGAAAAACGCACCTGTAATAAGATAAAAATAATACTCACCTTTTAATCCTAAAAAAATAATATCGATAAGAAATAATATGGATATTAAGAACAGACATATTTGTGATACTAATAACCAAATGTTAAAGCGATTATACTTTTTAGAAAAAAACAATACCAAAGAAAGACAAGGTGAAAGTGCTACCATATGCTTACTGGGGTTAAATTCACTGTGACCAATATTCTTTGCAATACTACCGTTCAGAAAATAAATGAACAAAATGTATATAGCAACAAAAGGTATTTTATATTCATTAAATGCCTCAATTAAATTTTCATTAACCATTTTGCCACCTCGCAATAGCAAAGAATGCACAGAACCGTTCCTCTGTGTTTTCATCACTTGTTAATCTCTTTTTTATTAGTTCGCTCTGTAAGATAATCAAGAGACACATTAAAATACTCTGCTATTTTAATTAAATCTTTTACTTTCAATTCGTGTTTTCCAAGTTCTAATTTGCTATAGTAAGATTGTTCAATTCCTAAAATTGTTGACACTTTGATTTGTGATTCGCCTTTTTCAATTCTTAATTCTTTAATTCTTTTATACATTCTTATCACCTTGATATTATTGTATTTTATTTTTTTCTTGACTTTAGGTAAGATTTTACCTATAATGTAAATATCAGGTAATTTTTTGCCTAATAAATAGCTTTTGAGAGGTAAATATGAAAAAAGAATTGGAAAAACTATGGCATTCATATTTGATAGAACACCGCATGATTCCAAAAATCACACACAACAGATGAAAGTCAAGCTATCAATATATTGTGTTTTCCAAAATGCGTTTTCTATATATGGTGGACTTTCACGCTAACCGTCCCCTTGTGTTCTCCTTGTGTTCCCTCCACCGCTTTATTCCAATCCACAAATATAATCTAAACTAACATTAAAATATTTTGCATATTGAATCATTATTTCAATTGGCACACTTCTTTCAGCATTTTCATATTTTGATATAGCATTTTGACTAATTTGCAAGATTTTTCCCATCTCTGTTTGGTTTAAGTCTGCATCTTCTCTCAATGCTCTTATTCTATCATTCCATATCATAACTTTCACCTCAAAATTATTATAAATAATACAATTTGTACTATTGATTTTTAGTACAGTTTGGTTTATAATTGATTTGAGGTGATACTTATGAAAAAAGAATTGGAAAAACTATGGCATTCATATTTGATTGAAACAATTGTTGAGCGAACTGACAGAGAAAAAGAAATAATCAATCAGTTAACCGAAAAGGACAATCACTTACGCGAAATGCTAAACAAAGAACAAATTGCCGCACTCGAAGAATATGATAATGCATTTTTGAGAGTTAGTAACATTTCAGAAAAGAATTCCTTTGTTATAGGATTTAAATTTGCAACACGAATTTTAATTGAGGCGTTGTGCGAGGAATAAAAAACGGGCGAATCGCCCCTACAAAAAATGACCGTCGAAAACCGACGGTCAAAATTTTGTTTATTCTTTGTCCTTTTTATTTGCAAACTTTGGTACAAGCTTGTTAAGAGCGGTTGTGATGAGAATAAGCACGCCCATAACAATGATAATGCAAACCATACCGATAACCATATATTTAAGGTTATAAACAAAGTTCATAGGCTCAAACATAAAGCCTTCAAAAAACGCCAATAATTTTTCTAACATCTTCGCCACTCCTTACATAAAGAAACTGAGGATAAGACCGCCTGCGATAACAGAAGCAATCTGACCTGAAACGTTTACGCCGATTGAATGCATGAGAAGGAAGTTCTGTGGGTCTTCTGCAAGTCCCATTTTGTGAACGATACGGCCTGACATTGGGAATGCTGAAATACCGGCAGCACCAATCATGGGGTTAATCTTCTTGCCCTTGGGTAAGAACACATTGAGAAGCTTTGCAAACATAACGCCGCCTGCGGTGTCGAAAATGAATGCGAAAAGACCAAGGAAGAGGATAAGAAGTGTATCAAATGCAAGGAATGATGCATAGTGCATCTTTGTAGCAATTGTGATACCAAGGAAGATTGTAATAAGGTTTGCAAGTACCTTCTGTGCTGTTTCTGAAAGAGAATTAAGCACGCCGCACTCACGGATAAGGTTACCGAACATCAAGAAGCCAACAAGTGAAACTGATGCGGGAGCAACAATGCCTGCAACAACTGTGATGATGATGGGAAAGAGAATTCTTGTAAGCTTCTTAACCTCTGTCTGTGAATAAGGCATACGGATAAGACGCTCTTTCTTTGTTGTGAGAAGCTTGATTACGGGTGGCTGAATAATGGGAACAAGCGCCATATATGAATAAGCCGCAACCATAATCGCACCGAGATATTGAGAATTGAGCTTGTTAGCAACAACGATTGATGTGGGGCCGTCAGCCGCACCGATAATGGCGATTGAAGCCGCGTCATTGAGCGGGAAGAAAATTGATGCCAAGCAAAGTGTGAAGAAAATACCAAACTGTGCCGCTGCACCGAAAATCATAAGCTTGGGGTTTGAAAGAAGCGGACCGAAGTCAATCATTGCACCGATACCGATGAAAAGAATGAGGGGGAACAATTCGTTTGCAATACCTGCATTGAAAAGCACATCAAGTGCACCCTCTTCCATTGAAAGGCCCTGTGCACCCTGAGCAAGAAGCTCATTATACTCGCTGAGCGAAAGAGATATCTTCACTCCGTCAATAGTCTGAAAATACTGTGTAATTGCACCTGAAATGGGAAGGTTTACAAGAATTGCACCAAAGCCCATGGGCAAAAGAAGTGTGGGCTCCATTTCCTTTTTGATTGCAAGATAAATAAGCAATCCGCCAATAATCCACATTACAATCATTCGCCAATCAAAATAAGCGAAATTCTCATAAAGGATTTCAAATTCTTTAAGAAATTCCATTTTCATTTCTCCTTAAATTTCACTTTTAGAAGCACACCCCAATTAAAACTCCGAAATCTGCTCCATTTTAATATGTATTGTAACATATTTAAAATAAAAATCAAGAGAAAAGCAAAAAATAAGACGAAATCCAACCGATTTCGTCATATAATTTTTAATCAATATAATTGGGATACAAAATCAGCACACAGAACACCGCATGATTCCAAAAATCACACACAACAGATGAAAGTCAAGCTATCAATATATTGTGTTTTTTGAAATTCATTTTCTATATATGGTGGACTTTCACGCTAACCGTCCCCTGTGCACTATTTAGTAAATGCAATATATGGGTAAGCGTCCGAACCTTTCCACTGTTTGTGTGTGGCTTTTTATCCATTTTTTTATTTTTTTAAAATTATTATAATATTCATTTTTAAGGTCAGTAGGATATGCGAAACTGATAAAAAGCCGATTGTGCGATTTGTTGCTATCTTCTTCAGAAGGCATTCGCTCATAAGATACATACATATAGTCTATGTTTTCAGTGTCAGAAGAAAAGTCAAACACATAATATTGCCCTTTATCGTAGAATGTATCAGTCCATTTGTATTGAGGTTTGAAATCCATTCCTTTTATTACATAATGGAGCGAATTTATTTCTGATTTTTCATTATAAACAGCTTCGTCTAAATTTTCAACCACAGGATTGAATATTTGACAATTACATTCCTCAATTATATAACGAAATAACTCTTTTTCTTTTAATGGTGATATCTCAAAGTTTATTTCTTTAAAGCCCATAATCATTTCCTCACATATCACATAGGCAACCAGCTGAGAGTTCCTGCCTTTTAATCAATGTAATTCAAGCACATATTAAGCACGAACATTGCAGTTCTCTGCATTTCGCCCGATGTAATACCGTCAATTTTGCCGAAGGTATCAAGCAAAGTTCCGTCGGGCTTATGCTTGCCTGTACGCTTACCGCCGGGCATAAGCACATTTACACCTGCACGCACGCGATATGCCTGGTCGCACATTTCGGGGAATTCGGGGCTCTTTGATGAACGCATCCACCAGTCCGTCATAACCATACCCTCATAGCCCCATTCGCGACGAAGAATTCTCTCGCAAAGCTCGTATTGGTAATGTCCCCAAACGCCGTTAATCTTGTTGTATGAGGTCATAATGCACTTGGGACTTGCCTTTTTAATGCAGATTTCAAAGCCCTTGAGATAAATTTCGCGAAGTGCTCTTTCAGATACTCTTGAATCGTTATGAGTTCTGTTTGTTTCTTGATTATTACAAGCAAAATGCTTGGGGCAAGCCGAACCGCCGCTTGCCTGAATACCCTCAACCGCTGCAGCAGCCATAAGACCTGAAAGCACGGGGTCTTCAGAGAAATATTCAAAGTTTCTTCCGCAAAGAGGACTGCGGTGAATGTTCATGCCGGGGGCAAGAAGAATGTCACTGCCTTTTTCTTTCATTTCTTTACTCAAAAGAGTATAAACCTCACAAATAAGGTCAGTATCAAACGAGCAAGCAAACGCTGTGCCGATGGGAATAAGTGAGCAATAAGAGAGAAGTCGGATTCCCGATGGTCCGTCAGTTGTTATTACTGCGGGAACTCCTTTTTTGCGAAGGCTTTCGGTTACACCGCCGATTGCACCTGCGTTACCCTTTGCGCCGAGGGGGGAATCCATTCGATAGTCACCGCGAGAGATTGCCTCGAGCTCGTCAAGGTCAAGCTGTGATACGAAATCCTCCATTGAAATCTTGCCGTCTTTAACATCTTTGAGTGTATAGCCCTTGTCGCCTGTTCTGGGAATCGGGCGAGGAATATTCTCAATGATAATATGGCGTAAATCGTACTGCTTTGTGGGAGTTTTTTCAAGCTTTAATTTTCCGTCATTCACCATTCGGTCAAATGCAACCTCGGGTGCGGCAGCCTGCTGAAGTTCGAGCACCTGAACGGTGTTTTCCTGATGATAACTCCAAACCTTTTCCGCTGAACGCACATCAGTACCTACATAGAGCTTGTATTCTCCCTCTTCCATTACATAGGAATAAGCATATCCGCTCTTACCGCTGTCGTCATATGAGCAGAAATACTCGTTGGGAATTTCAATTTTAACCTTTTCGCTCTTTTTAGGTGCCAAAAGACCTGTTTTTGCAAAGCCAACCAATTCGCGTGCGGGATTACCCAATTTTCCGCAGGGCTTTTTAAGATAAACCTGAACAACCTCTTTACCGCTGTATTCACCTGCATTTTTAACTGTACAGTCAACGGTTACGCTATTCTCGCCCTTTTTAACATTACCCATTTTGAGCTCAAAATCGGTGTATGAAAGACCAAAACCAAAGGGATAAAGCACATCGTCTTTTTCAAATGTTTCAAAATAACGGTAGCCAACATAAATATCTTCTTTATAGTTATTAAACGCAATACTGCCGAAATCCTTTGATGATGGGTAATCCTCATACTCTTCAGCGATTGTGTCAGCAAGCTTACCGCTGGGGCTTACCTTACCGCAAAGCAAATCTGCAACTGCATTTCCGCTTTCCATACCGCCCTGCCATACAAGCATAATTGCGCCGATTTTTCTGCCGTATTTTTCAGCCCACTCCATATCGATAATACTGCCGATATTAAGAAGAACTGTAACGCTGTCAAAATATTTTGTGATTAAATCAAGGCTTGCTTTTTCGTTGTCGGTGAGATAATAACTGCCCTTTGTGAGTGCATTTTCTCTGTCCTCACCCGATGAACGACCGATTATGTAAACTGCACTGTCACTCTTTTTAGCCGCGTTTTTCACAATTTCTTCGGTCAAGTCCATATCGGGATAATAACGGGGCCAATGTCCCCAGAAACCGTGGTCAATGGGATTTTCGGCGTTCCATTTCGCATAAATGTCTGCAAGCTCGGTATTGAGAATTAAATTCTCACAATTTTTAATACCGTCAATAAGATTTACGCCGTATGGCTTTTTAACATCACCGCCGGAGCCGTAACCCGTGTAGAACCATTCATACTGACCTCTGCCGAAAACAGAAAGAACTGTGTCCTTTTTATAGGGAAGAATATCATTATTTTTAAGAAGAACCGCGGTATCTGCCGCCGCGCGACGAAGTAATTCAGGCATACCCTCGGTGATAGTTACCTCACCCAAAGCAGCCAAAGCCTCGTCCTGCGAAACTCCGCTGATTAGCTTTGTGCCGATATTTACTGCTTTATTTACGATTTTGTTAAGTATGGACATAATCAAAACCCTTTCCGTAAGTTATTATCTTGATTTATTGTATCATATTCAATGAAAAATAGCAATAAGACAATAAATATCCGATAAATAGCCTTCCCACTGCGAAGGGGAGGTGCCGAGGAACGAGGCGGAAGGGGGTATTTGCCCCCCTCAGTCATTTTTCTGCAAAAATGACAGCTCCCCCTCAAGGTGGGGAGCCCATACAAAACCAACAACGGCGGGGTCAATGCCCCGCCGTACTATTATTTTTTAGGTAATTCATTTAATGTATCAGTAAACCCTAACACATAATCTGCCGACACATTATAAAATTTACAAAGCTTAATTAAGTGTTCAATAGTCAATGGTCTTTTTCCTATTTCATATTGTCCGTAATATTGCTGTGTTGTTCCCAACAATTTTGCTATATCACTTTGTTTCAAATCTTTATCTATTCTTAAATCTTTAATTCTTTGTTGATAGTTCATAATTTCAACTCCTAATTTTGTTTATATATTACAACTTAACATAAATCACAAATGATTTGTTGACAATAAATCATTTGTGATTTATAATTATGGTTGTAACCCATTATTGATTTAAAAAGGAGAGAACCATGAGAAAAGAACTGGAAAAACTATGGTACAACTATCTGATTGAAGTCACAGTTGAACGAAATGCACAAGAAAAAGCTGTAATCAGAGAACTGACAAGGTGTGATAATGATTTTCGTTCCAAGCTTAATGAAGAACAGAAAGCAGAACTTGAAGAATATGACAAGGCTGTATGTGCCGTTGGCAGAATATCAGAAAAGAACGCCTTTGTTAAAGGTGCCGAATTTGCAACACGATTTATATTTGAAGCATTATGCGGTGATTGAACTCTAAAAAAATATCCCACGGTAAAAACATCAAGCAGTTTTTGCCGTGGGATAAATAATTTATACTTATTCAGTTGCTTCACCGTTATCCGCTGGCGGTTCTTCTGCCGTTGTGCTTTCGGTTGTACTCTCTGTTGTGCTTTCGGTTGTGGATTCTGTTGTGGACTCTGTGGTTTTTTCTTTCTCTTTTTCTGTTGTACTTTCAGTTGTTGAGGGCTTTGTGGTGGTTGTAGCTCTGGGATTTGTGGTAGTTGGTGTGTAATAATTTCGTGTAGTTGAAGTTGTTGAAGACGATGAGCCTTCCTCTGACTCCTCTTCTGTTGAAGATTCTTCGCTTTCAAACTCTTCTTCAGTAGTAGTTTCTGTGGTCTTTTCGGTGATTTCGCCAACCTCGCCCACCTGCTCGTATTGGGGCACATCTGCACAAGCCACAAGCACTATTGACAAAGCTAATATCATAATAAATACTATAACCTTTTTCATTGATATATCTCCTTTTAATTACACTTCCATTATATTACCATACACTTGAACTATTTCCAAATCATCGCTATATAAAAGCTCTTTCGGTGTTACAAAGCCGCCGTCGGTATCCAAATCAATGCCGAAGCACTTATAAGCATACCACACATAATGTGCGCATTGTGTCGTAATGAGTTTTGACTCGGTATTTCTGCCGCCGATTATACCCGCCGAGAGAGCATAGGGAATTCCAATCATATTCTCTCTGACAAAATCTGCGACTTCATTCTGCGTTGCTTCGTCAATATCCTTTACGCGAAGTACTGCAACTAACGGAAAATCATTCCATTCCCAGACCGTACCGAAATCGGATTTTTCAAAAACTCTTACTGCCTGTGCCGTTTCGCCCGTTTCAGCATTTGTCACAATCGCTGCGTGACCGTGACGCCAGCCGAGAGAATGAATGCTCAATGTAATTATTATATCACCGTTTTGCACATTTGCAAAGTCAGGATTTAAAATTCGGTTGTCCTCACTGTCGGTCAACGCCTCATGCTTGGCAAAAATCGCCGTGCGCACACAGGTGAAATCCTTATCCTTTAAATAATAATCGCGGTAATATTCAATATCACTTATACGGTTTTCGCTGATTAGCGCATCAACCGCAGGTTTGCCCAACCCCGATTGCTGAAAGATTATTTCATAATCTTCATCGGCAAGCTCTTTACTTGCAAGAATTTTATCATAAACCTCTGCCCATTCCGTTGTGTCAGCTACCGCGTCTTCATAAGCATATTTATCGGTAATTTCACTTGCGGTAAAATCGAAGAGCAAAAACACTATACATATTATAAGAATTACCGAAATAATTCGTTGTATTTTATTTTGTCTTTTGTAATTCACGGCATTGCCTCCGTGTTATCTGTCAAAAAAGCCTTGATTTTGCCCGCATTTTCATATCCTTTGCGATAAAGCGCCTCAATGCTGTTGCGTTCATGCTTCAAGGTTGTCACTCCGCAACAGTCATCGGGAGCAATAATAAGCACCTTACCCTCTTTTTCAAGCTCTTTAATATAATCAAGCTCCGCATTGTACTTATCAATCATTGAATACATCAATTTTGCACTTTCGGGATATTTTTTCAGCATTGGCTTGTATAATCCCGCAGGCGCCTTATGGGACTTATGATAATCTTTGGGCAGAGTAAGTGTTACGACCACCTTGTCGCAACCGTCAGAGAGGGCTTTTCTTATGGGTATTGGGTCAGAAAGTCCGCCGTCGTAAAATTCTCTGCCGTACTTTTCAACTACGGGGCAAACTATTGGAATACAGCTTGATGCCTTGAGCTCATAGTAATCATTTTTCGCTACATTTCTGTAGTCGAGATATTCTGTTTTGCCCGTTACCGCATCAGTTGTGACTATGTAAAAATCACAGTTGTGAGAGCGCATAACTTCAAAATTCAACGGGTCTTCGCCACCTTCTTTTGTAAGAGTGGTGTAGATATAATTAAGGTCAAGATAAGCCTTGTTCTTAACCCAATTTTTTAAGCTCATATATTCTGCTCTGCAGGAATAATCACGGTAAAAGCGCAAAGTTCTGCCATTATGCCCGCCGAGATATGAAATAATATTGGCACTACCCGCAGAAACGCCTATATAATATGGAAATTCTATGCCCTCGTCAAGACAAAAATCCAGCACGCCCGCACCATAGACCGCGCGCATACCACCGCCCACATCAATATAACCGACCACAGAATTCACCTCGCAAATCAAAATTGAAAGTTTATTTTACCACATATTTCTTATTATTGCAAATTTTGTGAGCAGTTAAACAAATAAAAAATGGAAATACTTTTAATGAGAACAACACATTGGAAGTGATAAAGTGTCTACTACTGATAAAGAATATGACAAAATGGCGAAAAAGGCGTCACCTAATTCGCCAAAGCTTAAAAATTGTATTAAAGCCTTTATAATCGGCGGGCTGATTTGCGCCTTTGGGCAGTTGCTCAACTATCTTTTTGAAAAAATGGGACTGAATGAAGACGAGGTCAAGGCAATGGTACCAACCGTGCTTATTGTGATTACCGCAATCCTCACGGGAATCGGCGTGTTCGACAAAATCGCCAAGCACGCAGGCGCAGGAACCATAGTTCCCATTACGGGCTTTGCGAATTCCGTGGTATCCCCCGCCCTTGAATTCAAATCGGAGGGCTATGTTTTGGGCGTAGGCGCAAACCTTTTCAAAATCGCAGGCCCCGTCATCGCCTACGGCACCTTCGCCGCAGTAATTTACGGCGTAATTTGTTATATATTTAAATTGTATTAAAATCGCGTAGGGACAATACGCGCCCTCATTGAGGGAGCTGTCTGCGAAGCAGACTGAGGGAGTTAATCCTCGTCTGTCTGCCGCGTCATTATATAAAAGCAAAAATGCAGGGGACGCCGACCTCGGCGTCCCGCAATAGTAAATATCCGATTATTTTAAAAGCAATAACCCTGTAGGGTCGGGTCTCCGTGCCCGACCGTTAGTAAAAAATTCAATTTATGGGCAATCACGAAGACATGCCCCTATAAAGTTTTCTTTTCTATGTAAATTTGATATAAAAACACAATCCCCGCACATAATATTAACGGTGATTATTATGAAAAAAGAAAATAAAAACAAAAACAAAGACGCGGGTAGGCTCAACGAAGCGACTGAATATATCGTCGACGACCCTG
>CAZTLU010000007.1:0-35374 GCA_964614605.1 uncultured Eubacteriales bacterium | reverse complement strand
CTGCCCATTGTAATTCGATTAGTCGATATCGACCTGGACTTTTTCGCCTGTGCGGGTAGCGCCGGCTTTAACAACTGTTCTGATAGCCTTTGCAATTCTGCCCTGCTTACCGATAACACGGCCCATATCGTCTTCAGCAACATGAAGGTGATACACAACAACACCGCGGTCGTCGGGCTCGTCAACAGTAACAGTTACAGCGTCAGGATTTTCAACAAGTCCTTTAACGATTGTAATAAGAAGTTCCTGCATCTTTCAAAAACCTTTCTTATTTGATAACGCCGCTCTTTTTAAGAATAACCTTAACAGTATCTGTAGGCTGAGCACCGTTTTTGAGCCACTGCTCTGCTTTTTCAGCGTCAATCTTGATTTCAGCAGGATTTGTCATAGGATTGTAAGTACCAATCTCTTCGATAAATCTGCCGTCACGGGGATAGCGTGAATCTGCAACTACTACTCTGTAGAAAGGAGCTCTCTTAGCACCCATTCTGCGAAGTCTCATCTTAACTGCCATTTTTGTTTCCTCCAAATATATAAAATATTTTTTATAATAAACACTTTTAGGTGTTTGCTAACATTACATAGGGAAGCCGCCCATGCCGCCCATACCGTTCATTCCGCCGAAGCCGCCATTCATACCCATACGCTTCATTTTACGCTTCATGCTGCCGGAATTCATTTGCTTGAACATTTTTTGCATCTGGCGGTACTGATTGAGAAGTCTGTTGACATCTTCAACCTGCATTCCGCAACCTGCGGCAATTCTGCGCTTGCGTGAGGGATTGATAATATCGGGGTTTCTGCGTTCTTTGATTGTCATTGAGAGAATGATTGCTTTCATTCTGTCAAACTGACGCTCGTCAATATCAACATCTTTAACCTTTTTATTGATGCCGGGAAGCATTGAGAGGATATCTTTCATACTGCCCATTTTGTTAATCTGCTCAAACTGGTCAAGCAAATCTTCAAGGTCAAATTTGTTTTTACGAAGCTTTTCTTCAAGCTTTGCGGCCTTTTTCTCGTCAATGGCAATCTCTGCCTTTTCAATAAGAGAGAGCACATCGCCCATACCGAGAATTCGGGAAGCCATACGGTCGGGGTAGAAATAATCAAGCTCATCGAGTTTTTCACCCATACCGACAAATTTAATGGGCTTGCCCGTAACTGCTCTTGCTGAAAGAGCCGCACCGCCTCGTGTGTCACCGTCCATTTTGGTAAGCACAAGACCGTCAATGCCCAATTCGTCATTGAATGTGCTTGCAACTGTAACGGCATCCTGACCGAGCATTGCATCAATTACAAGAAGAATTTCGTGGGGATGAACCTCACTCTTGATATTTTTAAGCTCGTTCATAAGCTCTGTATCAATATGCAGACGACCTGCAGTATCGATAAACACATAATCGTAGCCCTTATCCTTGGCAAGCTTTATAGCTTCTTTTGCGATTGTCACAGGATTTGTCTGACCCATTTCAAAAACGGGAACGCCAACCTGCTCACCCACAACCTGCAACTGCTTAATAGCGGCGGGACGGTAAATGTCACAAGCTACAAGCAAGGGTCTGTGATTTTCAGCCTTGAGCTTGCGGGCAATTTTAGCACAATGCGTTGTTTTACCCGAACCCTGAAGACCGCACATCATAATAACCGTGGGAGGATGTGAGGCATAAGCTAAACGAGTTTGGGTACCGCCCATAAGCTCTGTAAGCTCTTCGTTTACGATTTTTATAACCATCTGCGCGGGGGTTAAGCTTTCCATAACCTGCGCACCGATTGCACGTTCTGTTACCTTTGCGGTGAAGTCCTTTGCGACCTTATAGTTAACATCGGCTTCAAGAAGTGCCAGACGAACCTCACGCATTGCTTCACGAACATCTTTTTCATTAAGACTGCCTTTACTTTTCAAACGCTGAAAAGCGGCTTCAAGTCTGTCGGATAAACCTTCAAATGCCATAATTCCTCCTATTCTGTCAAGGAAAGTGCAATTGACTTTATCTTAACTGTTATATCGTTGATTTCACGGGAAAGACCGTGAGAAAGGTTATACTCGTTAATTTCTTCGGCGCACTTCATAATATCATCAAGACCGTTATTCATAGCCTCAAGCTTTTGTGAGAACTTTAATTTTGACTCCATATCAAAAAGCACTGCCTCTGCCCTTTTTATAGCATCGCGCACGCCCTGACGGGTAATCCCTTCATTTTCGGCAATTTCTGAAAGAGAAAGGTCATCGTTGTAATAATAATTGAGATAATCGCGCTGTTTCGCGGTAAGAGTTTCACCGTATAAATCGAGAAGCATTGATATTTCAACATTATTTGCCACGACTGACACCTCCTTCAAAAAAATTTAACCGTTCTGTAAAGTGCTGAAACTTTACAGAACGGTATTATACTAAATAATATTCAGTTTGTCAATAAGTTTTTTTAAAAATTACGGAACTGCTACGATGTCATCCCAATCAATGCTGCCACCCTTGTTTGTGTCATTACCGATTTCAACACTTGATGATACAGTTGTTGACTCTTCGGTATTGGCTTCGCTTGAAGATGTTTCGTCACCTTCTTCGCTTGAAGATGGCTCGTTGCTTACTTCACTTGAAGATGACTCCTCGGTTTCTTGCTTATTATCAGCAGGCTTTGATGTTGAAGAACTCTTATCAGACTCTGTCTTATCTGTCTTATCCGACTTCTTGGTTGTTGTTTCGGTAATAAGGTCTTCAATTCTGTCATAGAAGCCGTCTTTGTCACTTGTTACAGGAATTTCGTCACCGTCAACATTAGTTACAAAATTCTCACCGTCTTCGTCCTTATAAACCTCAACGACATCGCCATTTTCAAGCGTTACTGTATAATCGACCTTGTATTCGTCATCCTTTTTGCATGCTGCGAAAACTACCACAACAGCGAGAAGTAAAACAGCAATAGCAATTATTTTTTTATTCATTATGTAATCCCCTTTCGGTATTTGATTTTATCTTAACACAAGTTTATATATTTTGCAAGCAGAATTATTTCAGCTCTGCAATGGTAACTCCTTCCTCACCCTCGCCGAAAGTTCCAACGCGGAATGTACGGATATTGGGATGTTTACGGAGATGGATATGAATTCCTTTGCGGAGTACACCGGTGCCCTTACCGTGAATTATCGTAATTTCGTTAAGTCCTGTGCGAAGAACACTGTCAATAAATTTATCCAAATCAAGAATCGCTTCTTCTACGGTGGTGCCACGCAAATCAATACTCGAATTTGCCGATGAGGTTGCATTTGAGCCCGTATGAACGGTGCGCGAGCCGTAATTTGTCTTTTTAGGTTGTTTTTTAGCACCGATAAGACGCAAATCAGAAATTTCGGCTTTCATTTTAATCATGCCCGACTGCACCTGAACGGTGTTTTTCTTTTCGTCGATTGATATGATTTCTGCCTCACCGCCGAGAGTTTTCACGAATACTCTGTCACCGATTTTAAGTGCTCGGGGAAGAATATAATCGCCGTCGTCGCCCTGCAAAGTATTTGTGATTTCGTCCATTTTATCAAGTTGTTTACCCATTGCGGCTTTTGCCTTACGGGCAATTTCCTGATGATTTTTTTCTTTAGCGAGCTCTTTTTTCAGTTGCTCAATTTCTAAAAGTAACGAATTACCTGCACGGCGGGCATTTTCAACTATTCGCTCCGCTTCTTTTTTGGCGCGGTCAATTTCTTTTTCGCTTTGTGCCTTTGATTTTTCAAGAAGCTTTTCGGCATTCTCTTTTTGGCGAAGAATGGTATCCTTTTCTTCTTCTAATTTCTGACGGTCGTCTTCTAACGCTTTACGGGCAGTTTCAAGAGTATCAACGGCATCTTCAAATCGGGTATCCTCTTCTGAAATGAGGGCTTTTGCGAAATCAGTAATGCTTTCGTCAATTCCCAATCTGCCTGCGATTGCAAGTGCATTTGAACGACCCGGCATACCAATCAATAAACGATAGGTTGGCTTTAAGGATGCCACATCAAATTCACAACAACCGTTTTCAACACGGTTGGTTTTGAGCGCATATTCTTTGAGCTCGGAATAGTGGGTTGTTGATGCGATTTTTGCACCTTTCTGTCTTAAATTCTCAAGAATTGCAACGGCAAGTGCCGCGCCTTCAACGGGGTCGGTACCTGCACCGAGCTCATCAATCAATACAAGGCTACGGTCATCGGCAGTTTTGAGGATATCAACAATTGTGGTCATATGGGCAGAGAAGGTTGACAAGGATTGCTCAATACTCTGCTCGTCACCGATATCTGCAAGCACATTATTAAACACTGAAATTCGACTGTTGTCGGTTACGGGAAGCATAAGCCCGCATTCTGCCATTAAGGTTAAAAGACCGATTGTTTTAATTGAAACAGTTTTACCGCCAGTATTGGCACCCGTAATTACAAGAGAATCGAAATCAATACCCAAAGAGATATCAACAGGTACAACTGCACGAGGGTCAATTAACGGATGGCGGGCTTTTTTGAGCAAGATTTCACCGTCATTATTGAGAATGGGACGGCTTGCTTTCATTTTATAAGCAAGATGTGCCTTTGCGAAAATCAAATCGAGCATTACGGCAGAGTCAAAGCTGATTTTGATTGTATCTTCAAACTCCCCTGCCATTTGAGAGAGCTCTGCAAGAATTCTTTCTATTTCGTCCTGCTCACGACTTTCAAGGACTTTGATTTCGTTGTTAGCCTCTACCACGGCGGCGGGCTCAATAAATACGGTTGCGCCGCTACCCGAGGTATCATGCACCATACCCGCGACATCACCGCGGTGCTCGGCACGAACAGGAACAACAAATCTGCCGTTACGCTGAGTGATAATTCCGTCACGAAGCACTTTTGAATAGTGTGAGGAATGAATCATACTATCTAATTGTTCACGGATTTTGTTTTCATAATGACGCTTTTTACGGCGTATTTCTTTAAGCTCGGGCGAGGCATTATCGCTGATTTCGGTTTCACTTATAATTGCGTTTGTAATTTTCTCTTCAAGGTATTTATTGGAATAAAGAGAATTGAATAAATCGTCAAGAGCGGTTTCCATACCCGCACATTTTTCGTGCCAGATGGTAATTCCGCGGATAATTTTAAGAGTTACTGCGATTTTTAAGAGCTCACCTGCTGAAAGCGAACCGCCTGCGGCGGCACGGCTCAAAGCATTATTCACATTCTGAAGTCCGCCAAAGGACGGTGCACCGAATTTGGCAATAAGAATATGCGCCGCCTCGGTTTTATCGAGCAACTCCAATACCTCAAAATAATCTGTCAACGGCTTGATTTCAAGTGCTAATTCTTTAGCATCAGCACTTGACGCAGTATCGGACAGCATTTTGAGAATTTTATCAAGTTCAAGGGAAGTGTAATGTTTATTCATATTTTTATACCTTTATACTGTTATAAAAATCGAGTGTTTTGAAGCTTCTTTGTAATTTGGATAATAAATATTTTTCTGTAATGTATGATAAATCGGGGAGTGCATAGTCTTCCATTTTAAAGGAATAAATCTTTTCAAAATCGGAAAATGCAATATGGCGAAGTGCTTTTACAAGACCGATGTCAAGCTGAAAAAGTGCCCTAGTCGAAATACAGTTTTCGCAATACAGAAGTCCGTCTTCCACATCAAAATACATAGTATTTGTTTCGTATTCGCCACAACGCTCACAGGCAATCAGATTGGGCATAAAGCCTGCAATACACATCAGGCGAAGCTCGGTGATTGCTTTGACCTGTTCAATGGGCATTGTGCCCTTTGAGAGAAAATGAAGTGAATTAAGAACTAATCTTAAATACTCCTCGGCGGGCTCTTCCTCCTGAACAAGAGAAATAACAAGCTCGGAGAAATACTGGGCAAGGGAAATCTTTTCCAAATCCTCACGAAGTCCGAAAAAGGTTTCAATTGGCTCGGCTTCGTCAATTATGTAGCTATCCCTTGATTTATAAAGGGATATTTTTGAATAGCAAAACATTCCCGTTGCGCTGTTTTTGCGGTTTTTAAAGGATTTTGCACCGCGGACAAAAGCGCGTACAAGCCCGTTATGGCGTGTAAGCACCGTAACAAGCTTGTCTTTTTCACCGATATTCTGTTCTTTGAGTATCAGACCGTCCGTATTCGTCCTCATCGTACAGTTCCTCGTCATACTGTGGCTTTTTATTTTGTAAGGATTTTTTATACATTAAATAATCCTCTACCTTACCGCTTTGTGTAAATCTGCTCCAGATTGACATTTTATCCATATAAATTACCGCCTTCAAGTGAGTATTGCATTAGTAATTTGTGTGGATTGATTTTAAATATTAGTGGTAAAAATAAAATGAATTGGTAAATTAATCTAAACCGAAATTGTGGATAAGACCCTCGCGGTTGCGCCAGCCCTCTTTAACCTTTACCCAGCACTGAAGATTGATTTTACAACCGAAAAAGTTTTCCATATCCTGACGGGCATAGGTTGAAATCTTTTTAAGCATAGCTCCGCCCTTGCCGATGATAATACCCTTATGGCTTTCGCGCTCACAGAAAATTATGGCCTCAACATCCATAATACCGTCACTGCGCTCACGCATTTTTTCAATGCTTACTGCGGTGCCGTGAGGGATTTCTTTATCTAAAAGTCTTAACATCTTTTCGCGGATAATCTCGCCTGCAAGCACTCTTTCAGGTTGGTCGGTAAGAGTGTCGTCGGGGAAGAAATGCTCTGACTCAAAGCTTAATTTTTTAAGCTCTGCAAGAAGCTCGTTTATTCCGCTTCCTGTCTGTGCAGATACAGGAACAACTGCCTCGAAATCATAAAGTGCTGAAATTTCGGCAATGCGTGAGATGAGATTTTCTTTTTCTTTTACTGTATCAATTTTATTGATTGCAAGAATTGCAGGGTTTTTGCCTTTTTTGATTTTCTCGAGCAATTCAAGCTCTGCGGGGTTGAGTTCACCCTCGGGCTCAACAACCAAAAGGCAGGCATCAACGCCCTCTATACTGTCGCTTACCGCCTTGACCATTTTTTCGCCAAGCTTTGTGCGTGGCTTATGAAAACCCGGTGTATCGGTAAATACAAGCTGAATATTATCATTAGTTGTAAGCACACCCATAATACGAGTGCGTGTGGTTTGGGGCTTTGAAGATACAATTGCAATCTTCTGCCCTAAAAGTCTGTTAAGTATTGAGGATTTACCTACATTGGCTTTACCTACAATTGCTATAAAAGCGGTTTTTGGTGTATTCATTTATTCTCCTTGATTTTAAAGGGAACACCCTTAAATATAAATATAGTGAAAATTACTACTGAAATTACGAAAAGAACGATTGCAACGGGGGTTGCAAGAAAATATGAGAAAAGTTCTTTGAACGCTTCGGGCTGATACATAATTGCAACACCGCAAAGCACAGAAAATATTGTAAACACAAGCACGGCACCTGCGGCGCAATCCTTGGCGATTTTCCCATTTTCTGTATGCTCACTTCCGTACAAATCAACGGCACGCTCAACGGCGGTGTTTATAAGCTCGCCACCCATTACAAGTCCGTTTGCAAGAAATATAATTGCAAGCTGTGTTCTCGAGATTTCAAAGAAATCAAAGGCGAAGAGGAAAAAATACATATAAAGCATGCAAACGGTATGTATTCTCATGTTACGCTCTTTCACAAGGCAAGTGAAAATGCCGCGAAAGGCATAGCCGAAGCTTTTGATAAGTGATTTCATAATATAATATACCTTATAAAGTTTGAAAGAAAAATGTGCTATGGGCGATTTTATTCAAACTTATTCCTCGTCAAAATAATAGCTTCCGTTTCTTTTAAGTCCTACACGGGTAAGAACTGCTTCTTCTTTTTCGCGCATCTGAACGGCTTCGAGTCCGCCGTTAACATGGTCATAGCCGAGAAGATGAAGAAGTGAATGAACGGTTAAAAATCCGATTTCGCGCTGAAGAGTATGGCCGTATTTTTCAGCCTGCTCATAGGCATGCTCAATTGAGATGATAATGTCGCCCAAAAGAACTGCACCTGTGTCAAGATTTATGTCATATTCCCCGTTTTCACCCAAGGGGAATGAAAGAACATCTGTGCTCTTGTCGATTCCGCGGTGCTTTAGGTTCAATTCGTGAATGGTTGCGTCGTCAACGAAGGTTACGCTGATTTCTGCCGGCTCTTCAAATTCTTCATTTGCAAGAACTGCCTTACAGCAACGGCGCACAAGCATTCTCACACCTGTGGGGATTTTCATAACATTCTGCTGATTGTCGATAATTACTCGAAGTTTCTCGTTCATTTCTTTTGCCTCATTTCCTGCTTTTCATAAGCTTTGATAATATCCTGAACAAGACGGTGGCGCACCACATCTTTTTCTGTGAATACATTTATTGCAATGTCGTCAATTCCTTTGAGAATACGCATTGCTTCAACCAAGCCCGATTTTTTGCCGTCGGGCAAGTCAATCTGTGTTACGTCACCCGTCACAACGATTTTTGAGTTAAAGCCCAATCGGGTTAAAAACATTTTCATCTGCTCGCGGGTGGTATTCTGTGCTTCGTCGAGAATTATGAAGCTATCGTCAAGAGTTCTGCCTCGCATATAGGCAAGAGGTGCAACCTCAATGCTTCCCCTCTCCTGATAACGCTGAAAGCTTTCGGCACCCAGCATATCAAAAAGTGCATCGTAAAGCGGTCGGAGATAAGGGTCAACCTTTTGTTGCAAATCGCCGGGCAAAAAGCCTAATTTTTCGCCTGCTTCAACTGCGGGACGAGTTAAAATTATACGGTTAACCTCTTTTGCACGGAATGCATTTACTGCCATTGCAACCGCAAGATAAGTTTTACCTGTACCTGCGGGACCTGCGCCCAAAGTAATTATATTATTTTTAATACTCTCAAGGTATTTTTTCTGACCCAGTGTTTTGGGCTTGATGGGCTTACCCTTGGCGGTGATGCAAACACAATCCCCCGTCATTTCAGAAAGCTTGTCCTCATTGCCCTCGTTAACGAGAGAGAGCACATAGCGAATATTCTGCTCTGAAAGGGCTTCACCGCGGTTTATAAGCATTAAAAGACCGTTGATGGCTCTTGTGGCTTTTGACACATTTTCAGCGTCACCGCTGATTTTAAGCTCGGAGCCACGGCTGACAATTTTCACATTGTACTGCGACTCAATAAGCCTTATATTTTCATCAAAACTGCCGAACAAGCTAACGGTTTGTTCCATTCTGTCGACATTTATTATTTGCTCATACATCAATTTAACGACCTTAATTAAAAATTTTAGTAAAATTTAACATATTATATCACAATTTTTATGCAATGTCATTAGTTTTTTCAACATAAATTTCCTGTAAAGTGCCGATTTCCTGCTCACATTCTGCATAAAATTCGTAATTTGTTCCAAATTCATCACTTTTCTCACTCAACGAGGACTTTGAAATATGACTTATTTCGAGTAAATTCTTTGTATAAAGCGCATTACTGAAAAGTGCGAGCTTATTTTGTAAATCCTCTGCGGGAGTGAACTGCTCACCTGAAAATTCTGCGCCGTACTCTGTTATTATTCCCAAAGGCAAAAGCATTTCATCATTCTGAAGAAAAGATTTGTGCTCGGTGAAAAAATCCTCGGGAACTGAAGCTCCCAAAGGGATTTGCAAGCCAAAAAAGAAAAGCTTGCTTCGTACTTTTTCGGCAGTCTGGGAATACAATGAAAAATCAGTATAAGAAAAGGTTTCATTCTTTTTCACAAGAGCTTTCACATAACCATCGGCGTGGATTACGCTTTCACTGCCGTCGGGGTGAGAAACAAGTCCGCTAATAAGCAAATCACCTTTTAGCACCGCCGAACCGGGCTTAACTTCTTCGCTACCATATAGCACATCAATTGAGAGAATTACTCCATCCTCCCCTGCAACAAGATTAGTTGGAGTTTCGTCGTCATAAATTTCGGGAGCATCTGTTTTTTCACGCACCTCGATTACCATTACAGAGCCCTTTAAATTCACCGATGCCCAGGATAATTTTTCGATATCGCTCATTGCATTCTGTGCGGCAAGCTCGGTATCTACCGTTGAAATACGCGACCCGACGCATACCCCGTATTTTTCAAAGGTATCAAGAATATAATCGTCATCAAGGGTGATATTGCCCACAAGGCTTACACTCCAGACAAACTGCGAAAGCACGCTGATAATAAGCACCGACAAGGCAAAGCCGAGAAAAAGTCCTGTGCGAAGCTTATTGCGTTTCAAGAAAAAAATCAGTCCTTTTTTCTCGGTAACGCGAAGCCGCATACCCGATTTGCGAGCCGCGGAACGAATACTTAAATAACCCTCAATTGTGGTGCTGGCAGTAATATTGCCGTTTATGTTTCTGATATTCCACAATGGGATTTCATCTTTTGTACAAAGATTTATAAAACGGTCGGCAAATCCGCCCCACGCTCTGAAATTTATGTAACCAAATAAATATCTTATGAATTCAATTATTAACATAACTCACCTATGAAACAAATGTAATTTCTGCGATTTTTCCGTTTATTACCGCCACGCTGCCGTCAAAGGATTTTATAACAAGTGCGTCGCCCAGCACTGACAGCACATACTCACCCGTATTAAGCTTTATGAGGTTTTCGCCGTATTCAACAACACCCTTGCAACCGTCAATTATTATTTCTCGGTTACCCAGCATTTCGATTTTCGGCTCACCCGATAACACTTCCGGCAAAGGAATTCGCGGTTTTTCGTTTGGTTTTTTCTTTTTTCTTGACATACTTTGTAGCACCCGCCTTACATAAAATTATATGAATTGAGATTAAAATAATTCATTATCCGCCCTTTAATTTAATATTATTTTAAGGGATGTGAATTTATGGCAACAATAAAATTGGGTCGCAATATTTTGCCGCTTGCAGCGGTGATTATCAGTATGCTTTGTATATTCAAAATGCCTGACGCGGTGACAGAGGGTGTTACACAAGGATTGAAGATTTGCTTTAATGTAATTTTGCCGTCGCTTTTTCCGTTTATGGTGTTATCGGCATACATAGTTAAATCAGAAGCCTTGAGCTTTTTCTACAAGTTATTTTATCCCCTTACAAAATTCATTTTGCGTCAGCCCTTATGCACTGTACCCGTTGTAATTATGGGGCTTGTGGGCGGTTTTCCCGTAGGGACAAAAATGGCTTCTTTATTGCTTGAAAGGGGTCAGATTACAAAAAATCAGGCGCAGAGGCTTTGCTTATTTTGTGTAAACGGCGGGCCTGCGTTCGTTATTACTGCAGTAGGTGTTAATATGCTTGGCAGCAGCAAGGCAGGAGTAATTATTTTTGTTTCGCTTTGTATTTCTTCGCTGATTTTAGGCTTTGCAGCATCGTTTTTCGACGATAAAAAGGATTTAGAATTTCACATTGAGAATTCTGCACAAAGTCCTCTTGCGGCACTTTCGGCATCGGTCACAGACGGAGTACAGAGTATTCTGGGAATCTGTGCGTGGGTGGTGCTTTTCAGCGGACTGACGGAATGCATAAAATCAATTGGAATGAGTGACGGTGCATACTCGGGAATTGTTTCTGTGCTTGAGGTAACTAAAGGATGCACGCTGATTGCGGGTGAAATGGGAATTCCGGTACTTGCGGCGGCAATAGGCTTTGGCGGATTTTGCGTTCATTGTCAGATTTTTTCATACATAAAGGCGACCGGGCTTAAATACAGTCATTTTTTCGCCGGCAGAGTGCTCTGTGCGGCACTTTCGGCGGTAATATGCCATCTTTTACTTTTGGTTTTTCCTGTGGATATTACCACGGCGGTGATGAACAAGGATATAACTGCCTCTGCTTTTTCGGTTTCATTGCCTGCATTTATTGCCTTGACAATTATGTGTATTGTTATGATTTTTGATATTGATAGTAAAAAGAAAATGTGTTAAAATGAATTTAAACAAAGTTTAAATTCTCGATATAAATCTCATACGAGATTTTCGATATACACTTATGTGTTCGATATATGCTGACGCACTCGATATGTTGCTTCGCAACGAGAAATAAAGGTGATAAAAAATGAAAAAGTTATTAAATAAAAAAGAACTTTCCCCCTCCTGCTCATACTGTGAGCACGGCAAATGCTCACCCGACGGTGAGACGGTGCTTTGCAAGAAAAAAGGCATTGTTGAAAGGGATTTTTCTTGCAGAAAATTCTCTTATGACGTATTGAAGCGTCAGCCAAGGCGACCATTACCCTTGCAAAAATATAATAAAGAAGATTTTTCGTTATAATGTTACATAGACTAATCCCCGTAGAAGAACTATTCTTTTACGGGGATTTTTGTATAATGTGATATTTTCGGGAACAAAATATAAGAAAATATTTCTTTTTATGGAATGTTTTGTGTTTTTTATATTTTATAATAAAGGTAGAAAAAATTTGGAGGTGTGCCCCATGTATTATGAAGGCTTTTCCAAGCGTTTAGCAGAGCTCCGTCAGGAAAAAGGTGTTTCTGCCCGTGATATGAGCTTATCTTTGGGACAAAGTGAAAGCTACATCAATAAAATTGAAAACAACTATGCAATGCCCTCTATGTCGGGATTTTTCTACATTTGTGAATATCTTAATATCAGACCAAAGGATTTCTTTAATGAAGAGGATAAATACCCACTTCTTACAAAGGACCTAATTGAAAGCACAAAAAGACTTAATGATAAGCAAATGAAAGCACTTATTGATTTTGTTAAGACACTTTAAAATTTAATACTGAATAGAAGTCCCTCGGCTTTTGTCGGGGGATTTTTTATTATTAGAAATGAATCCCTCCACCGCCTACGGCGGTCCCCCTCCCTTTAACAAGGGAGGCATAAAAAAATCCCGCATACCTGCGGGATTTTTTAATATGTTATTTTTAATTACTTTCTGCTCTTGAAGAGGTCAAGGATGTCGCCCATATCTTCGTCTGCGCCGAAGTTGCTGTTTGAGCTGATGTCATCCATTGAAGAATTGTACATAGGCTTTTTAGCCATACCGTTCTTATCAAGACCAAAGCCTGTTGCGATAACAGTAACATACATTTCGTCGTCGAGTTTTTCGTCGAAAGCAACACCGAAGATGATGTTTGCATCGTCGTCAGCCTGTGAACGAATGATGCCTGCTGCTGTGTCAACATCTTCGAGAGTGATGTCAGGAGATGCTGTGATGCTGATAATAACACCCTTAGCACCTGCGATTGTTGTTTCAAGAAGAGGACTTGAAATAGCATCGTTAGCTGCTGCCTCTGCCTTATCTTTACCGCTTGCATGACCGATACCCATATGAGCATGACCTGCGTCCTTCATAACTGAAGTAACGTCAGCAAAGTCAAGGTTAATAAATGCGGGCATTGTGATAAGGTCTGTAACTGAATTTACACCCTGACGAAGAACATCGTCAGCAATGCTGAAAGCGTTAGCAAATGTAATTCTCTGCTCTGAAACATATTTAAGTCTTTCGTTAGGAATAACGATAAGAGAGTCAACATGCTGTGCAAGCTCTGCGATACCGGCCTCTGCCTGCTTCATTCTGTGGTTGCCCTCAAATGCGAAGGGCTTTGTAACGATACCTACTGTAAGGATACCCTTTTCTTTTGCGATTTCAGCGATGATGGGAGCTGCGCCTGTACCTGTTCCGCCGCCCATACCTGCTGTTACGAATACCATCTGTGTGCCTGAAAGAGCTTCTATGATAGCGTCACGACTCTCTTCAGCTGATTTCTGACCAACCTCGGGCTTTGCACCGGCTCCTCTGCCTGCAGTTACTTTTTCACCAATCTGGATTTTTGAATCTGCAAGTGAACGAGCAAGAGCCTGCTTATCTGTATTGATTGCGATAAGCTCTACGCCACTGATACCGGCCTTTGCCATACGGTCAACTGCGTTTCCGCCACCGCCGCCAACGCCGATAACTTTGATATTTGCGATGTCCTGATACTGATTATCAATTTCGAATGCCATTTTAAACATCCTCCTATGTATAGTTATTTTCACACCTATTTTTTGCATTGTATCATAGGTTATTTTAACATTATTAAAAAATAATTGCAATATATATTGTATATATTTTTTGCAAAAATTTTGATTTTTTACAACTTTTTAATAGTTTTTTAATGATTTACGCCGCAGTTGACTCTTCTGTTGAAGATTCTTCTGCATTTGCACCCTCTGAAGCCTCTTTTTCGCTGCTTGATTCTTCCGATTGCGGCTCGGTGGTTGAGGTTTCTTCTGACCAATAGCCCTTACCCTCAACGGTAAGATTTATAGTACCACGATAATACTCATTTTCTTCATTCTGGGTTTCAAGTGCTGATTTGCCGAGAGCTAATTTTTTTGAGGTATTGTCTTTATCAGTCTCGCCAAGTTCAAGAGTTATTCTACCCTGATAAACAAGTTTTATGTTATATATATCGGACAAATCTATTGATGTAATGCCGGTAAGTCCGCATTCTTCACAAGCATCACTTACGAGCATAAGCTTATCAAAAACTTTTCCATTTTCGGGAACTACCGAAGCACCTAATTCGGCAGATGTGATTTCGCCCATATTCAGTAAGGTTATATTTTCGCCGATAAACTCGAGTCCGCTTTCAAGCACTTTGCCGTTAATGTTCAGCAAGGTATAATAGCCGTCTTGAATTATTGCGTATTTCGCCTCGGTTTTAGTGATTATAAGCTCAAGCCCTGACGGAAGATGACGCTTGATTTTAACAGAGTCAACATAGGGTAATTCTGTTGAGATTTTTTCATTTATTTCGTCCTTTGAAATAAATATAAGGTTATCGCCAACAATCACATCACTTGTATTTATAATATCCTCTGATGAATAAACTGCATCACCTGTTACGGTGATTTCGTTGATATTAAAGAACATTGTGAGTACTAAAATTACGCCGATGCACAAAAACAAAAAGCAGATAACTGAACGGATAATCAGCTTTTTGCGTTTATTCTTTTTTCTGCGCTGATTGGTACGATTGACAATTCGTTCATCACCCGACATTTGTCTGTCACTTGGTCTGCGATTTGGTTGTCTGCCCGTACTGTTGGTTTGTTTCATCTGCCTTCATCCTTTTAATATCTGCTCCCAAAAACCGCAGAATTTCTTCGGGGTTTTCGTAGCCGCGGTCTATATGGTGTAGTTCTGTTATTTCGGTTGTACCCTCGGCACAAAGTCCTGCGAGCATCATTGCCGAGCCGCCGCGTAAATCGGTGGATTTTACATTTGCGCCGTGAAGTTTTCGCACACCCTCGATTACTGCCATTCTGCCCTCAACGCTGATTTTGGCACCAAAGCGGATAAGCTCGCCGATATGCTTGAAACGGCTTTCAAAAATATTTTCTATTATAACGCTTGTGCCCTCAGCCACAGTTGTAAGCGCCATAATCTGCGCCTGAACATCTGTGGGAAAGCCCGGATAGGGCATTGTGCGTATCATACGAATTCTGTGAAGCTTTGGCGGGGCAATAAGCGAAACTTTTCTGCCGTTTACGGTTATGTCGCACCCTGCTTCGCGTAATGGTTGAATTGTCGGTCCGATATGTGCGGGGATTATATCTCGAAGAGTGATTTTACCGCTCGTCATTGCCGCTGCAATCATATAAGTTGAAGCAACAATACGGTCGGGAATTACCGTATGCTCGGTGGCTTTCAAACGGCTTACGCCCTCGATAGTTACCGTGCTGTCCCCTGCCCCGTGAATTCGGGCTCCGCAACGATTAAGGAAATCCGCCAAATCGCTGATTTCGGGCTCACGGGCGGCATTGGTGATTACCGTTGTACCCTTTGCGAGAACTGCCGCGAGAATTATATTTTCGGTGGCGCCGACGCTTGGAAACGAGAGAGTTATGCGGGTGCCGTGAAGTCCTTTTTCTTCTGCCGAACAGACTATATAGCCACTCTCGGTGGTGATGGTTGCGCCGAACTGTTCCATTGAAGATAAGTGCAAATCAATGGGGCGAAGTCCTATTTCGCATCCGCCGGGAGTTGAGAGAACGGCTTTTCCCATTCGTCCCAATATTCCGCCTAAAAATACGATTGAGGAACGCATTTCGCGCATTAAATCGTCAGGAACATGGGTTTGATTAACTCCGGTTGAGTCCACGGTTATTGTGCCACCCTCACGGGTTACCACACAACCGAGGTATTCTAAAATTTTAATTGTTGCGTCAACGTCGGAAAGCCTTGGACAATTATGTATGACGGAAATTCCGTTTACTAAAAGTGTTGCTACAAGTATTGGCAGAACGCTGTTTTTTGCGCCCTGAACAGATATTTCGCCGTTCAGCCTTTTACCGCCGTTGATTATTATTTTATCCAATTTTCACACGCCCTTTACAGTATAACGAAAACGTTTTATAAGAAAATACGCTTGCGTCATATACTATGCAGTTTGTATGAAAAATGTTATTTATTAGTTTTTTGCCAAATCCGTGATAATATTACAGATTTCGCCCAAAGCATTTAGCTTTGCATTTTTGCCCGCGTTATTTGAAATCTCTTGAAGCTTTGCGGGATTGTTTTTAAGCTCAAGCACAGTTTTTGCGAGAATTTCGCTATCAAGATTTTTTTCTTCAATTAAAATTGCACCGTCATTTTCTGCCAGTGTCATTGCATTGTGGAACTGATGATTTTCAGCTACATTGGGTGACGGAACGAGAATTGATGGCTTCCCGAGTGCCTGTATTTCTGAAATTGAGCTTGCCCCTGCGCGACTGATTACCAAATCACAGGCAGGCAGACAGATATCCATATTATCTATGTACTCGCGGATTTCAATATTGGTGCCCTTGCCGAAGGCTACTCCCTTTTCGGTAAGCTTATCGCCAACCCATTTACCGAATTTGCCCGTTGCGTGCAAAAAGCAGATATCTTTTTCGTCTTTAAGACTTGCAAGCATATTAACAACTGCGTTATTGATTGCATCTGCACCTAAAGAACCGCCCATTGAGAGAACAAGCATATCGTTTTGACGAAGCCCGAGAGTTGCGCGGGCAAAATCGCGGTCAGTTTTGACGATTTCGCGTCGCACGGGAAGTCCCGTTACCACGGGAGGATTTTTACAGCTCATATATTTTTCGGCGGCGCGTGAAGTAAGCATTACCTTGTCAACAAGCTTTGCGAGAGCCTTGTTTGCCACGCCGGGAAAAGCGTTTTGCTCGTGAATTGCAGTTTTGATTCCCATTTTTGCGGCAGTACGCAAAACGGGGCCTGTAACATAACCGCCGAAGCCAACCACAACATCGGGGTTGAATTCTTTTATAATCTCTTTTGCTTTTGTTGAAGCTTTTAATGTGAGAGTTACGGTTTTTACATTTTCAGCGATACCTTTCAACGAGAGATTTCGTGAAAAGCCGTTCATTTCTACTGTTTTTATTTCAAATCCTGCTTTCGGGACAATTTGTGTTTCCATTCTGCCTTCAGTACCCACAAAGAGAATTTCTGCATTTGGATTTAATCTTTTTATTTCTTTGGCGACGGCAACAGCGGGATTGATGTGTCCGCCCGTGCCCCCTGCCACAAACATTATTCTCATAAAGATTTACTCCTTTTTTCGTGCACTGCGAGAGACAGAAAGCACCATACCCATTTCGCAGAGAAGAATAATAAGCGAAGTACCGCCCGCCGAGAAGAACGGAAGTGAAATACCTGTATTTGGAAGGAAATCGGTAACAACGCCGATATTGAGAGCTACCTGAATACCAACCTGAAAAGCAATACCCATACAAAGAAGTGCGCTGAAACGGTCTTTTGCCATAAGTCCGATTTTGATTCCGCGGTAAATAAGAAGTGCGAAGAGTACGATTATTATAACTGCGCCGACAAAGCCCAATTCTTCACAAACGATTGCAAAAATGAAGTCGTTCTGTGGCTCTGAAACATAAAGATGCTTTTGCTTTGACTGGCCAAGGCCTGTACCTAAAAGTCCGCCCGAGCCGATAGCATAGAGCGAGTTATTTGTCTGCCAGCGCGCACCCATTGGGTCGTAATCCTTATCAAGCCAAGCGACAATTCGTTCACCTGCGTATTCTTTAAGGATATCAGGGTTTGCAATCAGCACAACAACACCCATTACAATTACAATACCTGCGACTATAAACCATTTGCCTTTGATTTCGCCGAGGAATAACATTACTACGCCGATTGCAAGCATAAGAATACAGCCCGAAACGTGATTTTCAATTAAAACAAGAACTGCAAAAAGAAGAATTATGCAACCGTAGAAAATAAGCGAAGTAAATGACTTGTAGATTGTAACCTTGCCGTTGGTCATTCTTAGTATCATTTCGTTGGGTACCTTACCCGTTACACCCTTGTAGTTTCGTTCAAGAAGAAATGCGAGAATCAAAATCAAGCCGATTTTTGCGATTTCAGAGGGCTGAAAGGTTATAAATCCCAAGTCAATCCAACGATAAAAGCCGGGCTGAACACTATCGGGAAGCAGGCGAACAATAATTAAAAGTGCGATTGATACAAACACACCGATTATTGCAACAAGGCGGAAATATTCATATCTTATACGGGATATGATATACATAAGCACCAAGCCGATAAGAGCGAAAATAAGCTGATTGGTGAAAATTTCCGTACTGCCGTTACGGAAATAATAGCTATAAGTGTAGCTGGCAGAAAACAGCATAATAAGACCTATTGTTACAATTGTTATAAGCAAAAGGAAGAATGGAATATCCATTGAACCCGATGCGAAAAACATTGATAATGGGGACTTTTTCTTTTTAGTTGCCATTTTCTCACCGCCTGTCAGTTGGTTTTTAAAGTTTACTTATTTATTATACCGTAATAATAAAGTGCTAAGCCGATTAAACAGCCAAGAATGTTTACAAGTGAAAATACTGTTACGATTTTACGCTCTTTCCATCCGCACATTTCAAAGTGATGGTGAATGGGAGCCATTTTGAAAATTCGCTTACCGTGTGTAATTTTGAAATAACCAATTTGAAGAACATCAGAAAGTGCTTCAATTACATAGATAATACCGAAAAATACAAGAATGATTGGGCAATCAATTGCATAAGCAAGGGCTACAACCATACCGCCCAAGAACATTGAGCCTGTGTCACCCATCATAACCTTTGAGGGATAGTAGTTCCAGATAAGGTAGCCAAGCACACCGCCTGCAAGGGCAGCGGCGAGAACGCTGATACCGAGGAACTTCGTCATCAATGCAGCAATGCAAAAAGCAATTGCAGCAGTTGATGTAACAGAAGCGCAAAGTCCGTCAACGCCATCGGTAAAGTTAACTGCATTTACTGCACCGTAGATTACACATACGCCGAAAATCCAGAAGAACCATTTAAGGTCAACTGTGCCCACAAAGGGAATTTTCATAAATGTGAGTCCGTTTAAATGAAGCACTGCAAGATATGCAAAAATCATTATAATCTGCGGGATTGTTTTCTGAATTTCGGTAAGTCCAAGATTACGCTTTTTAACAACCTTGATGTAGTCATCTGCAAAGCCGATAAGTCCGAAACCGAGAGAAAGAAGAATGCCTGCAACAAGCTTCACCTTTAACTGATTGGGAAGAATATAATCACCGCCGAAAAGGTTGCCGCCTAAAAGATGGTCCGTAACAAGCACAACAACAACAGAAACAATTGTACTGACAATAAACATAATACCGCCCATTACGGGTGTACCCTGCTTTGATTTGTGCCATGCGGGACCGATATCGAGTATAGTTTGACCGAATTTTAGCTTTCTAAGCCAAGGAATGAGCACAAAGCCCAATAAAAATGCAATTAAAAAGCTTAATACCGCCGCGAAAGCGAGTGCTACATAAATGTTCATAAATCATTCTCCTTCTTGAATTTTATACATTCCACTGTTTATATAAAGTTTCAAAAATTTCTTCTAATTTCATACCACGGCTTGCTTTGAAAAGCACTGTATCGCCGATTTTGAGCTCATTTGAGAGAGCCTTTGTAAGCTCTGCTTTATCGGTAAAGCTGAAAACTGATTTGAGCCCTGTTTTTTTTGCACTGTCCGCCATAAATTCCGACTCTTTGCCATAGGTGAAAAGCATATCGATTTCACATTCTGCCGCATATTTGCCAACATTTCGGTGTGCGGTTTCGGAATATGTGCCGAGCTCGAGCATATCGCCTAAAACTGCGATTTTTCTGCCCTTTGCGATTTTGAGAAGTGAATTGAGACCTGCTTTTTGCGAATCGGGGCTTGCGTTGTAGCAATCTTCAATGACGGTAATTCCGTTTGCTTCTTTAATTCGCTGACGCATTCCCGACGGAACATAATCTGCAAGTCCCTTTGCAATATCGTCGGGGCTGATGCCGTATTCCATACCCACCGCAAAGGCGGCAAGTGCATCATATACATTGTGAATTCCAACAGTTGGGATTGTAATTTTCTGTCTTATATCCCCTTTTACTGCGGTGAATTCGGTTGAAAGACCGATTTCTTTGATGTCTTCTGCTAAAATATCGCAGTTTTTATTTTCGATACCGAAGAAAATCACTTTATAATCGTCAGTTTTCACGGTTGACAACTTATCGTTATCACCATTGAGGAAAAGTGGTGAGCCTTTTTTAAGTCCGTCAAGAATTTCAAGCTTTGCTTTTAAAATTCCGTCGCGTGAGCCTAAATTTTCGATATGGGAAACGCCCACATTGGTGATGATTGCACAATCGGGCTTACAGGACTTTGAAAGGGCTGAAATCTGCCCTGCGTTGTCCATTCCCATTTCGATTACTGCCGAGCCGTAGGTTTCGTCAAGACGGAAAAGTGTTCGCGGCATACCGATTTCGTTATTGAGATTACCCTCTGTTTTGAGGGTTTTATTTTTTTGACTTAATACGCAGGCAGTCATTTCTTTTGTGGTGGTTTTGCCCACGCTGCCCGTAAGGCCAACAACCAGAAGATTTGGCATTGACATACGATAAAATGACGCAAAATCGAGGAATGCCTGCTTTGTATCTTCTACTAAAATTACGGGTGATAAACACTCAACCTTTTTGTGACTCACAATTGCGCCGACGCCTTTTTTATCAACATCTGCGATAAAATCGTGAGCATCAAAGCGTTCGCCTTTAATTGCGAAAAACAAGGTGTTTTCGTCAACATCACGGCTGTCAATTGAAACGCGGTTTATTAAATTTTCTGAGTGAACATCTGCGTTCAATGCTTTTGCAATTTCACTTACCCGTAAATTCATAAATACTCCTAATTTTTATTAAAATACTCTTTTACGATTTCTCGTTCGTCAAAGGGGATTTTTTCTGTACCGATAATCTGATAGGTTTCGTGACCCTTGCCCGCGAGAAGCACGGTGTCACCTTTTTTTGCCTTACTCAAAGCAAATTCAATTGCCTGACGGCGATTTTCAATCACCGCAATTCGTGCCCTGCTTTTTTCCATTCCGCAGAGAATATCGTTAATTATAAGCAAGGGATTTTCAGTTCTTGGATTATCACTTGTAACTACCGCAACATCCGAATACTGACCTGCGATTTCACCCATCTGTGCTCGCTTTGATTTATCACGGTCACCACCGCAGCCGAACACTGTTATTACCCTGCCCTGTGTTATTTCACGGACACAGTTTAAAATATTTAAAAGTCCGTCGGGTGTGTGGGCATAATCAATCATTACCCGAAAGCTACGGGGAGCTTCTACTGTTTCTGCCCTGCCCTTTACGGTCGAGATTTTTTCTGCCGATTGGGTGATTTCATCTATTGAATGTCCGAGCCCCAGCAAAAGACAAGTTGCACAAAGAGAATTATAGACTGTAAATCTGCCGGGGATTCGGACATTTATTTTGCCAATGCAATCAAGACCAACGAAGAGATATTCTACACCGTTTTGATTATATACAATGTTTTTTGCGGTGTAATCTGCACCGTTACTCATTGCAGAATAGGTTTTCACGGGACATTTTATGCGCCTCAGTGATTTTTGTGAATTTTCATCATCAATATTGACACAGGCGAAATCTGACTGCTCAAAAAGAGCAAGCTTTGCGTTTGTGTAATTTTCCATACTGATATGATAATCAAGATGGTCGCCCGTTATATTGGTTAATGCCGCGGCAGAAAACTTCAGTCCGTAAACTCTTTGTTGCGAAAGGGCTTGGGAGGAAACCTCCATAGCCACATACTCACAACCGTTATCTGCCATTCGATTTAAAAGTCGGTGCAATTCCATAGGCTCGGGAGTTGTGAGGGTTGATTCTTCACTACCTTCGCCCGAGAAATTTTCAACGGTTCCGATAATACCGCATTTATGCCCCAGACCTTCTAAAATCTGTTTTACAAAAAATGTTGTTGAGGTTTTTCCGTTTGTGCCCGTAATGCCGATAAGTTTCAGCTTTTCTGCGGGATTTCCGTAATAATTTGCGGCAATCTGTGCCAATGCTTTTCGGGAATCTGAAACGATAATTTGCTCATCGATTTGCAAATCACGGCTTGTTACCACTGCCACAGCGCCCAATTTCAATGCCTTTTGCACCGAGGAATGACCGTCGTGACGATTACCGTCAATACACACAAACAATGTATTTTTTGAAATTTCCGTATCCTTATCTGTCACTCTTTCGATTTCCACATCCTGAAACGCGCTTTGCGTTTCGACACCTTGAAGAAGTGCAGAAAGTTTCATTATATTACCTCTATTATTAAGTTGGCGAGTATAATCCAAAATAGTTTTTTGGATGCATATTTTTCCTAACTTGCAATTTTAGTCGGTTACATTTTCGCTTGAGCTGAAATAAACCGTTATTACACTGCCTGTTTCGGCAACTGTACCCTTTTCAATACTCTGCTTATATGAGAGTACCGCGCTGGTATTTTGAGTTGTACCTGCAATTTTAATATTGAAGCCTGCATTTACTGCAACGCGGTTTGCCTCTGACATTGTAAGTCCTGTTAAATCGGGCACTGTGGCGGTTTCTCTTGTGGCGTTTTCTTCAGTGTAAACCACAATTATACCACCCTTGGGCATTGACTGGTTTTGTGAAGGCATTTGTGAAACAACCTCTGTGCCATTGCCGACAACCTTAACCGTAAATCCTGTTGCCTTTGATTTGACAGTATCAACACTTGTGCCCACAAGGTTGGGAGCAGTAACGGTAGCACTTGCCATTTCTTCGTCACTGTACTGTGGGTCAATGTTAAGATAAGCTAAAATATTTTCAAAAATTCTGCCCGCGATTGGCGCGGCAGCAGTACCGCCCGTTGAGCCCTGCATTGGTTCGTCAACGGCAATCAGAACTGCAATTTTAGGGTCGTTTGCGGGTGCAAAGCCTGCAAACGAAGCAATGTTCTGTGTTTTATCGGCACTACCAATTTTTTCACTTGTACCGGTTTTGCCTGCGATGTGATAACCTGCTACATAAGCATTTTTAGCGGTACCCCAGACTACAACCTCTTCCATAAGCTCACACATAAGCTCTGCGGTGGCCTCGGACACAACCTGTCGTTTAACCGTAGGCTCGGTTTCGGAGACGATATTGCCGTCTTCGTCAAGAACCTTTGCAACAATATAGGGTGTCATAAGCTTGCCGCCGTTACCAAGTGATGCAACTGCGGTAATCATCTGAATGGGAGTTGCCTGGAAAGTCTGACCGAAGGATGCAGACGAAAGCTCTGCAATACCCATCGAATCAACATCATAATAGGTTTTTCCTGCTACGGGAGCTGCCTCTGACGGTAAATCTATACCCGTTTTTTCGGTAAATCCAAAGGCTTCAAAATATTCAAAGAAGGTTTCTTTACCCATTTTTTGCCCTGTGGTGATAAAGAAAGTATTGCAGGAATACGGAAGTGCCTCGGCAACTGTGATTGTGCCGTGAGCCTTATGATTAAAGCAATGCTGATAATAATTTGCAACCTGAACCGAACCTGAACAGCTATAAGTTGTATTGGGTGTAATTACGCCCTCTTCAAGTGCTGCAGCGGCTACAAAAAGCTTGAATACTGAACCGGGCTCGTAGGAGTCACTGATTGCGCGGTTACGCCATTGAGCATAGAGAGCATTACTTTCGGCCTGTTGTTTTTCTGTTTCGTCTTCAAGCGCGGCAATTTCTTCTAAAACTGCGTTTGAAGTGATTGTGTAGGGCGAATTCAAGTCATAATCAGGCATTGTTGCCATACCTAAAATTGCACCCGTTTCAACATCCATTACGATACCGTAAGCATATTTCGCCTGAGTTTCTTCAATGGATTGTGCTAACTGCTGTTCGAGGTAATACTGAATAACCTCGTCTATTGTAAGCTGAAGGCTATAGCCCTGCTGTGCATCATAAACTGTTTCGTAATCATTGGGCATATCCCCTGCAAGTGCGTTCTGCGCGGTGATAATTCTGCCGGACTGACCCGTAAGCTCTGTATTGTATTTAAGTTCAAGACCCGCTCTGCCCGTATCCTCTGAGCCGGTGAAGCCGATAACTGTTGAGGCAAATGAGCCTAGAGGATAATAACGCTTTGTATCGGGGTCGATGCCAACAATCTGATTGATTTTATGCTCTTCGGTATTCTCTGTGATAAATGCACGGAGAGCATCTTTTTGCTCATTGGTAATCTGACCGATGATTTTCTCGTATCCGCTCTGGCTTCGGTCAAGCTTTTTCTCAACCGTTTCGCGATTAAGCTCAAAATTCTCAACGAAATAGTCAGCAAGCAATGTTTTTTGCTCTTCTGTAGTGATTTTTGAAGGATTTATGTAAACAAGCCATGCGGATGCGCTTTGTGCGAGCACTTTCATATTCGAATCATAAATTGTACCGCGGTTAGCGCTGACAATTGTATCGCTTAATTGATTTCGCTCGGCCTTAAGACGATATTCTTCGCCATTGATAATTTGCAACCAGAAAAGGTTACCGATAAGAAGCAATAAAAATCCGCAGAAGGCAAAAAACGCGATATGAGAGCGCAAAGCCATTCTTTTTGTGGGTTTTTTATTCATTTTTACCGCTCCTTTCGTGAAATTCAACTACTCCTATAATAACACAAAACGAGAGTCAGATACTCCAACTCCCTTTTGCTTTTCCTTTTAAAAATATATTATTCAGCACTGTCGTTTATGACCGTGGCTTCGCCGTTTGCAACAACAACCCGGTCGTCAGTTGACAAATCAACATAAACCACCTGATAGTCCTGCACCTTAACCATACCCAATTTATTAGCGGCGAAATCTTCAACATTATTTATAGATACCATCGCATTCAGTTCATTGTTGAGACGGATTGTATCGCTTTCAGCAAGCTCCATTTTGTTTTCAACGGAACTGATTTCACGGTTAATCTCGTCAAGCTGAACACGGCTGTAAATTGCCATTGACATAAAAAGAAGGATTGCAACTGCAATTGCAAATATTTTTACCGCCTTTATTGATGCGGCATTTGCTTCCTGCTGGATTTGTGCCGCGGTGCGCTTTGTTTTCTGAACAAGCTTTAACTGCGGTTTCTTTTCAGGCGTGCGGCGAATTTCAGGCGCAGCACTGCCGGTTGTAACTATTCTTGGCTCAAAGCGGTCAAAATTATATGAATTATACTTTGTGTACTGTGCCATTTTGTTCGTCCTTTACTTTAATCTTTCGATTGTGCGAAGTCTTGCACTTCGGCTTCTGTTGTTTTCGTCAAGTTCCTTTTGGCTTGCCGAAACCCCTTTATTTATAAGCTTGCCCTCAGGGGTGTTACCGCAAACACAAACAGGAAACTCCTTGGGGCAGGTGCACCCTTTTGTGAATTCGCGGAATTTTTCTTTAACTGTTCTGTCCTCAAGTGAATGGAAGGTTATTATTGAAAGTCTGCCGCCAACCTTAAGGCTATGGAACATATCGTCAATTGATTTTTCAAGTGTTGAAAGCTCGTCGTTAACTTCAATTCTTATTGCCTGAAATGCTTTGCGTGCAGGATGACCGTCACGGCGAACCTTTTGAGGAACTGAATTTTTTATAATCTCGGCAAGCTCGAGAGTTGTTTCAATAGGTTTTTCCCCTCTTGCCTTAACAATATTCTTTGCAATGCTTCTTGCGAATTTATCTTCACCATAGCGGAAGATTATATTTGCAAGCTCTTGTTCCGTGTAGCCGTTCACCACATCGAATGCACTTTTGCCCGATTTGCTCATCCGCATATCAAGAGGTGCATCTTGATGAAAGGAAAAGCCGCGTTCTGCGTTGTCAAGCTGAAATGAACTGACACCTAAATCAGCGAGAATTCCGTCGGCTTCTCTGCCATTTAAAATTTGCTTTATATTACCGAAAATATCGTTGACTATTTCAACCTGCGGTGCCGAACCGATTCGTTCGGTTATCACCTCGATGGCGTCGGGGTCACGGTCAATCGCAACTAAAGTGCCGTCCGGGATAAGCTCTAAAATTGCTTTTGAATGCCCCGCTCCGCCACAGGTGCAATCAACATACAAACCATCTTTTTTAATATTCAGTGAGTCTATCGTTTCTTGGAATAATACTGAAATATGTGAAAATTCCATTTTGCTCACCATACATACTCATCGGCGTCAATCAAATCAAACAGATTCTTTGAAGTGTTATTGTAATTTTCAAGCGCCCAGATTTCAATTCTTCTGCCTGCACCGAGAATTACAGCCTCTTTTGTGAGCCCTGCGTATTCAACGCAATCTGCAGGAAGAGTAACTCTGCCCTGCTTGTCAACAGACGCTTCAATTATCTGACTGAAGAATGCACGCTGAACTTCGCGATTCTTAACATTTTTAAACTGCTCGCTGATAACCTCAAACTCTTCGAGTGTATAACCGTAAATACAATTTTCAGCACCCTTGAAGAGAATAAAGTTTTCGCCAAGCTCTTCGCGGAATTTTGCAGGAATGAAAAGACGGTTTTTCACGTCCAAACTATGAAAATACATACTTTTGAACGACATATTCTTTTCACTCCTCTCAAATCGTAGTTAGTTTTTAAGTATTTCACCACAAAGGTGAAATTTGAGTGTACTTTTCCACCACTGGAGTTATTATAATACATACAATTAAAAAAATCAATAGTTTTTTTATAATCTATTAACAAAATTTTATGTCAAAATTTGTCAGTTTTAACGAAAGAAAATTTTGCATAAAAAATTCCCCTATACTATCAAGTGTCGTTACCGACACTTGATATCGATATAAATTCTTTAAAGAATTTTCGATATACCAAGGTTCGATATATGCTAACGCACTCGATATGTTCCCTGCAGGAACGAGAATTTATATCATATCGAGTTTGCGAAGCTAACATATCGAGTTTTCTGATAAAACATATCGATTTTGCATAGCAAAAATATCGATAAAAAAATCCCCTATTCCGATTTGGAATAGAGGAATTTTTTAATTTTATTAAGATTATTTGCCGAATTTCTTTTTATAGCCCTCGATTGCGGCGTCGATAATATCAACTGCAGCGAGAACACCTTTCGCCTCGTCAATGGCGGTGTCTTTATTCTCAAGCATTTTATAAACTGTAAAGAAATGAATCATTTCGTCAAAAATATGCTTGGGAAGTTGACTGATGTCTTTATAGTTGTTATATGTGGGGTCGCCGAAAGGAATTGCAATAATCTTATCGTCAGCGTGACCGCCGTCAACCATTGAAATTACGCCGATGGGATAGCAACGCACAAGTGACATTGTTTCGATTTTTTCAGAGCAGAGCACAAGCACATCAAGCGGGTCGTTATCATCTGCATAGGTCTTGGGAATAAAGCCGTAGTTTGCAGGATAGTGAGTTGATGTATGAAGCACACGGTCAAGCTTTAACATACCCGTATCTTTATCAAGCTCATATTTCATTTTACTGCCCTTGCTGATTTCGATTACCGCCTCGAAATCCTTGCGGGTAATTCTTTCACTACTTATATCGTGCCAGATATTCATTATTTCTTAACTCCTTTGTATTCTTCTATCAGTTCTTTACGGACTCTCCATAAACTTTCAGAAAGGTCAACATAATAAGTATGGGGATTTTCAAAGCGTTTAACCTCTTCCCAGAGATTATCAATCTGCTCTGCACAATAATCGCGGATTTCGTCAATTGAGGGCTCGTTATAAACGCACTCGCCGTTTACGAATACGGGAACAAGCATTTTACGGGCTACAAAGTTTTCAACCTCTTTGCGCTTCCATGTGAAATCGGGGTCAAAGAGAATATAGGGCTTACTGTCGTCAATTTCTTCGTTATGGAGTGTGAGAACATCGGCAATCGCCTTGCCTGTGTTACAATCGAAAAGACGGTAAAGCATTTTTGAATGAGGTGTTGTAATTTTGCTTACATTCTCTGAAAGATTGATTTTGGGAATAACTTCGCCATTCTTCTCGGTAGCACAAAGCTTATAAACTCCGCTGAACATAGGCGAAGATGCAGAGTTAATCAGTCTTTCGCCAACAACAAAGCAATCAACCTTTGCGCCCTGCAAAAGCATATCGTTGATAATATATTCGTCAAGCGAGTTTGAGGCGATAATATTACAATCGGGATAGCCCGCTTCATCAAGCATTTTGCGAACACGCTTTGAAAGATATGTGATGTCACCCGAGTCAATACGCACACCTGCGGGGCGCTTACCCATAGGTACCAAGACATCGTTAAAGGCTTTGATTGCATTTGGAACACCCGAGCGCAAGGTATCATAAGTATCAATAACAAATGTGCAATCGTCGGGATAAAGTCTTGCATATTCGCAGAAAGCTTCGTACTCGCTATCAAACATCTGCACCCAGCTATGAATCATCGCATTCATTGTGGGTATGCCGAATTGTCTGCCTTGAGAAATACCCGAAGTGCCCACGCAACCTCCGATATATGCAGCACGCGAGCCGAAAAACGCACTGTCAAAGCTTGCGGCACGGCGAGTACCGAACTCGGCAACGGCAGTTCCCTTTGCGGCACGGACAAGGCGGTTTGCCTTGGTAGCAATAAGACTTTGATGGTTCATACATATAAGAAGAATTGTTTCAAGCAACTGTGCCTGCACAATGGGACCGCGGATTTTCATAACGGGCTCATTGGGGAATATGGGAGTTCCCTCGGGAACTGACCATATATCGCAAGTGAATTTGAAATTGCGAAGATAATCAATAAACTTCTCGGGGAAGCCACTAACTTTAAGATATTGTAAATCCTCTTCTTTGAATTCAAGATTTTTAACATATTCAATAATTTGTGAAAGACCTGCAAAAACTGCAAAGCCGCCGTTATCGGGCACCTTGCGGAAGAAAAGGTCAAAATATGCGATTTCGTTTTGTTTTTCCCCTTCGACCCAACCGTTAGCCATTGTAAGCTCATAAAGTTCGGTCATTAAAGAGAGATTTCTGCCGAGAGATGTGTTTTCCATTGAACCACTTCCTTAATCTATGTTTTTATTTTAACAAAGATTTATGTAAAAGTCTATAACAAATTATTGATTGAATGTAAATTTCGGTATATAATTAGTTTATGATATGTTAAGGAGAGATATTTATGAGTTTTGACAGTCTTATTTTAAAAAGAGAAAGCTGCAGAAATTACAATGGTGAACCTGTTAACACAGATTTACTCGTAAAATGCGTTGATGCTGCAAGATTGAGCCCCTCGGCTTGCAATTCACAGCCATGGAAATATTATATTATAAATGGCGGAGAAAATGCAGAAAAAATAAGAAATTGTATTCAGCCAAACGGTGCGAACAAATTTGTGCAGAATTGTCCTGCATTTGCAATTGTAACAGAGCAAGAAGCTACACTTAAGCCACAAATTGCAGAAAGAATTAAGAATAAGCAGAAATGGGCTGAAAATGATATTGGAATTTCAGTTGCTCATTACTGCTTGCAGGCGGCAGATTTGGGACTTGGCACTTGCATTATCGGTATGGTTGATGAAGATAAGGTTAAAGAATTCTTTGGTATTGAGGAAAAAATAAGACTTGTTATTGCAACAGGCTATTCGGCGGATGAAAAACCGAGAAACAAGGTGAGAAAGCCGATTGATGAGGTTTGTGAAGTGATTGAATAAGTGCAAAATGCAAAGCGCAAAGCGCAAAATTAACGGCGAGGTCACCCTCGCCGTTTTTTATATACCATCATAATCATTAAAGGTATCCATATCAATTTCCTTAATTTCAAATACCTTTTTCACTGTTACGCCGAAATTATGTTCAATCATTAAATTACACAATCTCTTTCCATCAATCAAAATAATATGATGTTGTTCTGCATATTCAACCGCGGTCTTTGCATATTTAGCAGTAGTAACAAACAATCCGTTACCGCCCTTACCTGAAATAGCACCAACAAAATTTTGAATTTCTGGACGACCAACAGTTCTGTCTTTGTCCCAATGTTTTGCTTGAATATAAATTAAGTTGAAACCTAATTTATCCTCCATAATAATTCCGTCTATACCTTCATCAGCAGAAATAGGTGTAGTTCTTCCTGCATTCTCAAACGCGCCATACCCCATTTTTTGAAGCAAATCAATAATCATTTTTTCAAATGCAATTGGTGATAACTTCATCACCTCTGTTAAAATTTCATCAGCTAAATTAGCTTTTATTCGCTCAAACGATTCTTCAAAAGCAAAATCTGGTGTTTCTAAATCGTCAGGTTCCTGTTTTCTTTCCCTTGTATTAACTCCTTGAAAATCCCTAAATGTTTCATATTTAGTCAAATACTCTACACTAATTACATCCGGATTTTCAACCAAAACCTTTTTCCCTTCATTAGTAATTACTACTACGCCTCTCGATGGTTTTGTTACAAGACCAGCCTTTGTTAGATATGTCCCTGCCCACTGAACACGGTTAGTAAAAACTGTTTGCGTGCCACTTGGTAGCATTTGTGCCATATCCTCATTAGATAAATCGAATTCTTCAGATAATATGTTGCGCACTTCTTTCAAGGTATAACTTTTACCATCTTTAATTGCAATCAAAAATGGCTTCATAAATTCGTAAAACTTTGGAACTGACATAAATAAACTCCTTTTTTGCGGGACGATGTGGAGTGCGGGCGTCCTGTGGACACCTCTGCGAAGCAGAATCACCGACCGAGCCGGCAGTCAAGACAATCGTCCCCTACATTTTGCGCTTTGCATTTTGCGTTTTGCGCTTAAAATGAATCCCTCCACCGCAAGCGGTCCCCCTCCCTTTGACAAGGGAGGCTTTTTTATGTTTATAATCTTACTGAAATTCCGTTGTCGCGAAGATAATGTTTTAAATCCATTATGGGAATTTCGTTGAAGTGGAAGAGTGATGCGGCAAGGACTGCGTCTGCTTTGCCCTCGTTGAACGCGTCGAGAAAGTGGGATTTTGCACCTGCACCGCCCGAGGCGATTACGGGCACGCCTACGCACTCCGAAACTGCACGATTGAGGGCATTATCATAGCCCTGCTTTTGGCCGTCACAATCCATACTTGTGAGAAGTATTTCGCCTGCTCCCCTTTTTACTGCTTCTTCAGCCCATTTTACTGCGTCAATTCCTGTTGGAATTCGGCCGCCGTTGAGATAGACCTCCCAGCCATTATCGTTGCGTTTGGCATCAATTGCACACACAACGCACTGACTGCCGAATTTATAAGCCGCCTCGTTTATAAGGTCGGGATTTCGCACTGCCGCTGAATTCACAGAAATTTTATCAGCACCTGCACGGAGTAATTCTTTAAAATCCTCAACGGTACGGATACCGCCGCCAACGGTAAAGGGAATAAATATATTATCGGCAACCTGACGGACAATTTCAAGCATTGTTCCCCTGCCCTCGTGAGTTGCGGTTATATCAAGGAGTACAAGCTCATCGGCTCCTTTTTTATTGTATTCAATTGCACATTCTACGGGGTCGCCTGCGTCACGGATATTGACAAAGCTGACGCCCTTTACTACTCGACCGTTTTTAACATCAAGGCAGGGTATAATTCTTTTTGCGTACATTATTTTACCTCCATTGATGCGAAGTTTTTGAGGATTTGCAATCCCACATCACCGCTTTTTTCGGGGTGGAATTGGGTTGCGAAGATATTGTTTCTGCCAACGGCAGAGTGAAAATCAATGCCGTAATTTGTAACGGTGGCAACGGTGTCGGGCTCTTCTGCTTCAAGATAATAGGAATGGACAAAATAGACATAGGAATTTTCGGGAATATTTTTGAAGATTGTGGCTTTCTGCTTGATTTCAAGCGAATTCCAACCGATATGAGGAATTTTAAGCCCCATATCTGCGGGGAATTTTCTGATTTTACCCTTGAAAATGCCTAAGCCTTTAACTCCCGGGGATTCCTCTGACTCTTCAAAAAGCAGTTGAAGCCCCAAGCAAATGCCCAAAAAGGCTTTTCCGCTCAACGCGTTCTGCTTTACGGTTTCAACAAGGTTTTTCTCTTGCATTGACGCCATTGCATCACCAAACGAGCCAACGCCGGGGAGTAAAATTTTATCACAGGCGTTAATGGTTTCGGGGTCATCGGTTATTACACTTTCGGCGCCTATGAAATCAAGAGCTTTTTTAACGCTTTGCAAGTTTCCTGCGCCATAATCGATTATTGCTATCATTTTGGTCATTCCTTGAAAAATAATAGGGTTATTTTAGCACATTAAAGTGCAATAATCAATAGTTCCAAAAGAAAAAGACGGTATTTTCATACCGCCTTTCATTATGTAATTATTCTTCGTTATCTTCCAAGTCGTCAAGACTTATGAGCACACCGCTGTCGCCCATAACTGTGGGTAATTCGCCGTCCCATTTGCTCCACTTGATGTAATCAACATAATCGGGAGATTCTGCGAGAGCCTCCTGAATAAGCTTGATACTTTCAGCCTCTGCCTGTGCCTGTGTAATCTTCTGCTGTGCCTCAACCTCAATACGAGCCAAATCCTGCTCTGCCTTGAGGGCGTTTTGCTGTGCAGTCTGCTTTGCTTCAACGGCGGCGTTGAATTCTTCGGAGAAGTCAAAATTCACAATGTTGAAGATTTCAACCACAATGCCGTACTGACTGATTTTCTCTGAAAGAGCGTCTTTAATCTGGTCGCCTACTGTCTGGCGCTTTGTGATAAGCTCTTCTGCGGTGAACTGTGCGGTAACTGCCTTAATACTTTCTTGAATTGCGGGAACAATAATAACTGAACCGTAATCTGTGCCCACATTTTGATAAAGAGTTGCTGAAGAGTCGTCATTTACATGGAAGTTAACTGCAACGACATATGAAATAATCTGCAAGTCCTTTGATGATGCGGTGCCGTCTGCTTCGATTTTCTGTGTACGGTTATTCATTTGAACAACGGTCTGCACAAGGGGTACTTTGAAATGCAAGCCCTCACTAAGAACATTTTCTTCAACTGCACCGAAGGTAAGCACAACGCCTGTGTGACCTGCGGGAACAACCGTGAAGCAAGTAAGTGCAACACCCACAACGAGAACTGCGCAAACTGCGATTACAACAATTTTAATTATCTTTTTGTTATCTCTCATAATAATTTCTCCTTCTGTTTTTCTATACTTCGAGAATATCATACAAGTAAATACTTGTCAAGAATTCTGTAAAAAAATGTCACAAATTGTAATATTAAACCATATTTTTTCTATTCAGAGCGAACAACTTCGTAGGAATAAATATACGGTTCCCATTGACTTTTACGAGGATTTACTTTAGAATTTAACCTGTACGGAGGTGTACACAAATGAACAATCTTTTAAATAAAAAAGGCTTTATCAGTGATATGGACGGTGTTATTTACCACGGCAATAAAATTTTGCCCGGTGTTGCCGATTTTGTAAACTGGATGATTGACAATGATAAAAAATTTGTATTTTTAACAAACAGTCCCGAAAAGACTCCCCACGAGTTAAGTATGAAGCTCGAGAGAATGGGGCTTAAGGTTTCTGCTGACCATTTCTACACAAGTGCTATGGCTACGGCGGCATTTTTGAGTAGTCAGAAGCCCGATTGCACGGCTTATGTTATCGGTGAAGCGGCACTTACAAAAGCTCTTTACGACCAAGGGATTTATATGAACGATGTTAACCCCGATTATGTGGTTGTTGGTGAAACAAGAACTTATAATTTTGAGAAAATTGAAAAGGCAATTGAGCTTGTAAATAACGGCGCAAAGCTTATCGGCACAAACCCCGATATTACGGGACCCACCGAGCGTGGCGTTATGCCTGCAACGGGCTCACTTATTGCTCCTATTGAGATTGCTACTGGCAAAAAGGCATATTTTGTTGGCAAGCCCAACCCCTTGATGCTTCGTCACGGACTTCGCAAGCTTGGTTGTCACAGTGAGGAAATCGCGTTTATCGGTGACAGAATGGATACTGATATTATCGCGGGTATTGAGTCAAATGTTGACACGGTGCTTGTGCTTTCAGGTGTAACATCAATGAGCGATATTGATTTATTCCCCTACCGCCCCAAATACATTCTTGACGGCGTGGGAGATATTTTAAAAGAAGATTAAGAATAGAAAAAATTAACGACCTTGCTATTGCAGGGTCGTTTTTGTTATTGTTTCAACTCATATTCGTAATAACCGTAAGTTCCGCAACGGATATTCTGCCATCTTTCGCGGTGGTTTGTGCCTTTCGGGCACAGAACAATCAATTCTGATAGATAGATTTCGCTATTTTCGAGTGCGGTTATATCGTCAATTTCGCATCCGCCAAAGCCTATGCAATAAGGCCAAAAGCCTATCTTTTTCTCTTTAGGGAAAAGAGGGTCGAGATTAGGGATGTGGGCGTCTTCAATATAAAGCATAAACCACTCGTTGAGCTCTTTCATAAACGAAAGGTCGGTAATGTTACCACCGTCAAGGATAAAAACATCGTGAAGTTCTTTGAAATCGGCAAGAAAAGAGTAATCCTGCAACGCGTTGAAAATATAGCAACCGATAATATGATATTCTTTGAGAATTTCACGGATTTCAGGGTCTTTCAGGTCTTGCTCCGTTAAATAAACATTGGGCGTTTTCATATTAAACGCGCTGGCGGTGTGCTCCCAAGGCACAGCGATGGCTCCGTAAGACTCACCGCTTTGGGTAATTCCTACGCTTAAATAATCACTATTCAACTTTTTTAATATTCCTTTTTGTGTATCAAGCATTTTACTCACCGCTTTCAAAATTATTTTACTATATAAAACAATAAGAAGCAAGGTTAAGAAAAAAATTGTCAAAAAAATAAAAAAAGTTTAAAAAAAGGCTTGACTTAATCAAAATCGTGTGGTATTATGTTCAAGCGTTGAAACGCTGGTGTAGCTCAGTTGGTAGAGCAGCTGATTTGTAATCAGCAGGTCGGGGGTTCGAGTCCGTCCACCAGCTCCATTTTTTTGAATTAAATATGGGTAGGTTCCCGAGTGGCCAAAGGGAGCAGACTGTAAATCTGCCGTCGACGACTTCGGTGGTTCGAATCCACCCCTGCCCACCA